>NZ_JBQRKO010000006.1:0-207255 GCF_052318935.1 Niallia sp. 01092
GTGTTTCTACAAAACTTCTTTTTTTATTGACATAGAAAGAAAGACAGAGAGAATTAGTATTTGAAAAATCAGACAATTTTATATTGACACAATTATTAGTGCGTGGCATGATTAATGCAAAGATTTTTGGGAAAAATAAAAATGACGAAGAAAAGAAGAGTACACTCGAAATGAAACTTAACAGAGAGCCTGGATTGGTGAAAGCAGGCAGTGGATAGTAGAGTTGGAAGATGGTCTTGGAGTCGAGTGGTTGAATAAAGGGGTGTACCTTTTTTAGATCGCTACGGAAGCACCCGTTATTCGTGCAACAGTATGACGAGAAACAGCTTAAGTACTGGTAGAGGCATAAGCAGTGATGCTTATGTGAATTAAAGGTGGTAACGCGTATAATACGCCCTTTTACGAGTTTGATTATGGAAATTCGTAAGAGGGCGTTTTTTATTTATGGATAATAATGGTTAAACTATTGAGAATAGTATAAGATACAGCTTTAATTTTAAAGGAGTGTTTTTTTAAAATGAGTAACTATTTAGTATTGCAAACGGATTTTGGCCTTTCTGATGGAGCAGTGAGTGCTATGCATGGTGTTGCTTATACAGTAAGCAATGGGATAGTAGTCCAAGATTTAACACATGATATTCCGCCATATGATATTTGGGCAGCTTCGTATCGTTTGCTGCAGACGGTTTCCTATTGGCCAAAAGGAACAGTTTTTGTTTCGGTAGTGGACCCAGGAGTTGGCAGTGATCGCCGTAGCATCGTCTGTAAAACAAAATCTGGTCATTATATTATTACTCCCGATAATGGCACATTAACGCATATAGAACATTATCAAGGAATTGAGGAAGTAAGGGTGATAAATGAAGTAGTAAGCCGTCTGCCTCATTCTGAAGAAAGTCATACTTTCCATGGACGCGACATATATGCCTATAACGGTGCTAGATTAGCTTGCAAGGAAGTAAGTTTTACAGAATTAGGAGAAGTTGTTCCATGTGAAACAGTTGAAAAGTTGAAGATTGAGGATTCAGTAGCCAAAAATGGCATCATTGCCGGGAATATTGATGTATTAGATATACGATTTGGATCGCTTTGGACTAATATTCCTCTTGCGTTAGTAAAAGAAAATCAAATTGATCATGGAGATTATTTACAAGTATCCATATTTCATGGAACAAAAAAGGTTTATCAAAATATTGTTAAATTTTCTAAATCTTTCGCTGATGTGAATATTGGCGAACCGTTAGTATACGTAAACTCACTCGTAAACATCGGGGTTGCAGTCAATCAAGATTCCTTTTCTCGTTTATACAATATCGGAACAGGAATTGATTGGAAAATAGAGATTAGAAAAGCAGCAAAGGTTATTTTTGAATAGGTAATGTCAAAAGTTTTAAAAATGCATGCGGCATCATCACCACATGCATTTTTATTTTTTTACGAAAAGTAATAAAACTCCGCTTCTAATTTTGCTTCTATCGTTATCTGTCCTGGTTCAATAGTTGTAGATACCCCCCCTACAAGTTCCGAACTCGCGACCGTTTTATAAGGGCGGGGAACTGGTTCGGTTGATTTTTCGATGATTTTAACAGGGACGGGATCAAGGTTGACTCGCATGGATTTTGCCAATGTTTTTGCTTTTGATATCGCATCTTCAAGTGCTGTTTTTAACGCTTGTTTATAATAAATATCTTTATTTTTAACAGTAAATTTAATATCTGATACCCTATTTGCCCCATTTTGCACAGCCGTGTCAATCACTTCACCCGTTTGGTCCATGTTTTCAATTGTAACAGAAAGCATATGTGTTACCTGATACCCTTTAAATTGCTGTTTGCCATCTACATAGTCGTATTGAGGATAAATAGTATAGTCTATTGTTTGAATATCTTTCTGAGCAATGCCTAGCTGCAACAAAGATTGAATGACTTGTTGGATAATGCGTGCGTTTTCTTGTTGGGCAAGCTTAAGCTCTACATTCATTGTTACTACACCTAATTGAACCACAGCTATATTCGGTTCCAAGGAAAGAATGCTATTTCCAAACAATGTCATACTTCGTTTCATTGGGTTATTTGTTTCTCTAACAGGAGGATAATACATGTTTTTTCCTCACTTCCGTAATAAAATCACTACTATTTATTTCATGAGAAATTTCTGTGGATTATGTCTTTTTTTCTAAAAAAAGAACATGCTACAGTGATGTAATGTTACATGTTTTAATATGGTGGAACACAAAAAAACAAGACAAGTCAACGAGACTTGTCTTGTTCCCTATTTCTGTTTATGATTTTACTTCTTTCTTCGGCCATTCCCCAATAAATTCAGGAACATTATATTCAAAGAAGTCTTTTAAGTTTTGGTCGCGGTCGTCAAGGAATAGCTCATCCGCAACTGCTGATACAATTTTTGGTACTCCGTAGCGCATGCCGGAAAGGGCAGAAGCGGCTAGACCACAGCTGATTAAAGCAGAATAGTTAAAGGCGAATAGGCCGTGCAGAAGCTTTTTCCCTTCTTCTTTTCGACTTAAGAAAGCGAAGCCGGGACTTAAATATGGATGAGCATCAAGCATTGGATTTGATACCTCTTCAGGAGCTTCATAATAATCCGACCAGCGAGCAATATACTTTTCGACACGCTTTAGCTCAGGACGCAATCCTGGGTCTGTAAGCAATCCTGTGCTGATGATAAGAAAATCAAAAGTGAATTTTCCTTGTGGTGTAGTTACGACTGCACCATCGATTGTAGCTTCAACATCGAGCCATGGCGCACCTAAATGTAGATTAAATCCAGGCCATGAAGCTGCCCGATTAAACGTGTCATTTGTTGGTGGCTGATTATGTTTGAAAAAATGGGACATTGCTGCATACTTATCTGCATCAGACAATGCTGGAAAACGTTCAATCATTCCCGAAGCTTCCATTTGACGGATAGGATTGATACGTGGCATTTCTGTACGGCGAACAAATACATGTGCTTCGCCTACACCTTCTGATAGAGCGAAATTTGCATTATCATATGCCGACGCTCCGCCACCCAAAACAGCAACTTTTTTCCCTTTTAATTTTTCAAAATCAATAAATTCAGAGGTGTGCGCATACAGGCTGCGTGGTAATTTATCGGAAATCATTGGCGGTACATGCCATTCTCCGCCGCCTTGAATGCCAGTAGCTAAAATTACTTTGCGCGCAAGTATTGTATCAGATGGAGCCCCTGCTCCACCAATATGTAAACGATGAACTCCTTCTTCTGTTGGTTCAATGTCGTTTAGCTTGACTTCATTTATTACCGGCAGTTGAAGCACTTTACGATACCAGCGTAAATAGTTCATCCAATCGCCACGAGGGATTTTATCAACCTCTTCCCAACCTTCTGAACCAACTTGTGCTTCCCACCATGAACGGAATGTTAAAGAAGGGACACCAAGATCAATCGATGTTAATTGCTTAGGAGTACGCAATGTTACCATTCGTGCATATGTTTCCCAAGGTCCTTCTAATCCTTCCGTATTTTCATCTATGATAAGAATATTGGATACTCGCTCCTTTAATAGACCAAAAGCGATGCCAAGACCGCTTTGTCCACCACCGACAATGACGACATCGTATACATGGCCTTCAGGATGATGAAGAGGACGAACCCAATCTGGACCTCCAAAGTTAAGGTAGGCTAGATCATTTTTTACTCTTTCGTTTAATGCTTCTAAGCTCATAAAAATTCATTCCTTTCTTATGTTATTAATAAAATTCACCTTCATCTGTAATCATTGTTTGAAAAAATGAAAGTTATGTCTTAATTAATGAAGTAAAATAAATAGGTGGTAAAACTTATGTGAGGTTTTATAACATGACTTCCTTTCCCACATATTATCATTATTTTCGATTTTAGTGTATTGTTTAAACTATCTAAATTTTCACTTAATGATTGGTTATAAGCACTAGTTGCCTTTTTCAATCTGTTTTTAAGTTCGTTAGTTGACGTTAGCCTATTGTTATTATACAATGTTCTTGTACAATTATTTATATACTCCAAAGGGGAGTAGCTAACAGTTATGTCGTCAATACGTGATGGATCAATCACCGGCTTAACTGGCAACAAATATGTTGTTTGCGAGACCTTTGCCAATTAGGTAAAGGGATAAATATGTCTATTAATAACCTTTACCAATTAGTTGGTGAAGGTTTTTTGTTTTTATAAAGGAGGAGAAAAACAGAAGAACATTAAAATGATTTAGTAATAATTAAAAATGCTGTTTTCTCAAAGTTTTTTGTTTTTTACGTGAAAAAATGGGAGCAGAAGTACTCAGCAGACTGAATACACGTAGACTCCTGTGGGAATGCGAGAAAGACGAGACCCCACAGGAGCGTATGCGACGAGGAGGCTTGACGCTCGCCCACGGAAAGCGAAGTGTATTCGGGCTGCGAGTTTAAAAGCAACAATCTATACGAAAACAGCCTTAAAAAAACATAATGGAGGAATAGTAATGATGAAAAAATTATTTGCAGCATTTTTAACAGTAACACTTTTATTTTCACCTATTGGGAGTATGATTCAAGATCAAACAACAACAGTAGAAGCAAAATCATATAAGTCCGGGAAAAAGAGTTTTAATCAGTCTAATTCTAACACTAATACGAATTCATTTTTCCAAAAAAAGAAAACAAATAATACAAATACTACTACAAAAAACAATACGAAAAAAGGTTTCTTTTCTGGCGGATTCATGAGAGGCTTAATGGTTGGTGGAATTGCAGGATTATTATTTGGCAGTTTATTTGCCAATATGGGAGTATTAGGTTCAATATTAGGCTTCATTATTAACATGATTGCCATCGTGTTTGTTATTGGAGTAATCCGCAAAATCTTCTCATATTATAAAAATAAAAAAAGACAGGAAGCCAATGGATGGAGACATTAATTCCTGAACAAGACATCATCAATGCCATTTGTGTATATATTTCTCGGAAAAAGCAAGTGAGTCCGCAAGAAGTGGAAGTAGAATTAATGTACGATGATGATTATGGTTTTTCTGCAGAAGCATATGTCCATGACCGCAAGCAAATTTTAGTTACACAAAATATAATAGAAGCTTTGCGATTATGGATGGATGAGTATTTGCATATAGATCCGTATATTGGAATAAAGCTTGTGTTGGATGAGGAAGAGGGAATTATTGCTGTAACTCGTTAAATAGAAATAGGCTGGTCGACAATCTTTGTCAATCAGCCTATTTTAATTCATTTAGTTTCCGATTTCCGTCGAGTTTTTTCACTAGCGCTATGAACAGATGTATAATAAAATAAAACTAATAATTTTGTAAAAAAGAATTAGTGAGTTGATTAACTTTCGTTTTCTAAATTTACGGAAGGACCAAAAAATTCGTAATGAATATGGGAATCGTTAATACCTAATTCTTTTAAACTGGAAAGAATGCTGCGTAAAAATGGAACAGGTCCACATACAAAGTAGTTAGCATCTTTTTTTGTTATACTTGTTTGTAATAAGTCCGTATCAATAAACCCTTGCTTTTTGAAATGGTTATTTTGTTTATCTTCAGCAGTAGGGTTATCGTATACAAAAGATAAGTGGAAGTTCGTTAATTCTTTTTCCAATGTTGTTAATTCTTCTTTAAATGCCTGAACACTGCCGTTTCTTGAAGCGTGAATAAATTCTATTTCTTGATTTGGCTGTTTTTCAGCAATAGCATTTAGCATACTCATAAATGGAGTAATTCCTACACCACCGCTTATAAACACAACTTTTGAATGTTCGATCTTGTCGTTAAGAGTAAATTCACCGGCAGGAGCCGTAACTTCCAGTATATCTCCTATATTAATATTGTCATGAAGATAGTTCGATACTATCCCATTAGGCTGAGTTGCTTCTGCTTCTCTTTTTACAGAAATTCGGAAATGTTTTTTATTTGGTGCAGCAGACAGGCTATACTGACGGTTAAATAAATATTTCTCTCCAGGAATAGAAAGTCGGATTGAAATATATTGGCCAGGTTTAAATGAAGGTAAAGCAGTATTGTCTTCTGCTTCTAAATAAAAGGACGTAATACAATCACTTTCTTTTACTTTATCCATTACTTTAAAGTTTTTATAGTCGCTCCATCCATCTTTTTGGTCGGTGGCTTCTGTATACATTTCTTTTTCAATCGAAATAAAAACATCTGCAATGACACCATAAGCTTCAGTCCAAGCGTTAATGATTTCTTCTGTAGCGGCTTCTCCGAGAACTTCTTTTATTGATTGCAGAAGAAATTGTCCTACAATTGGATAATGTTCCGGTTTCACTGCTAAACTGCGGTGTTTATGGGCGATTTGTTTTATAACAGGAATAATGGTTTCAAGCTTATCTATATACTTAGCTGCTGCAAGTATCGTGTTTGCAAGGGCGGTTTGTTGTCTTCCTTGTTTTTGATTCGTATGATTAAAGATATTTAATAATTCTGGATGTGCTTCAAACATATTTTTGTAAAAAATAGTTGTAATTTGTGCTCCGTGCACTTCTAATACTGGAACGGTAGATTTAATAATTTCTATTGTTTTCTGTGATAGCATAATGAAAAGCCTCCTTTTTTATAGTAGTATATTAAATATATATTCTTAATACTAGAACGAATAAACAACAAAAGCAATATTTGAAATACATCTTTTAGAGTCTTATGTTAAAAAATTAACAAAGTGTTCACATTTACACTATGAAAAACGTAATAATTCTACATATGGATAGGAAGGATAAATATGAGACTAACTAGTTATACAGATTATTCACTTCGGGTATTAATCTATTTAGCAAATAATAATCAAGAGAAACTAGTCAATATAAAAGATATTGCGGAAATTTACGATATTTCCAAAAACCATTTAATGAAAATTATTTATAATTTAGGGAAAATGGGATATATCGAAACAATAAGAGGCAGAAATGGAGGAATGCGTTTAGCAATGAATCCAGCTGATATCAATATAGGAGAATTGGTGCGTAAAACCGAAGAAGATTTTCATATTGTAGAATGTTTTGAGGATCAAAACAAGTGTATTATTACGCCTGTATGTTCGTTAAAGCACATACTATATGAAGCGCTTCAGCAATTTTTAAAAGTTCTCGATCAATATACATTAGAAGACATTATACAAAACAATGTTCTACTAAAACAATATTTAGCATTAAAAGCTTAGGTTGTTATCTCAAAGTTTGTGTTGTTTTTTACGTAAATAAAAATGGGAGAAGAAGTACTCAGCAGACTGAATACACGTAGACTCCTGTGGGAATGCGAGAAAGACGAGACTTAAGCAGAGCGTATGCGACGAGGAGGCTCGACGCTCGCCCACGGAAAGCGAAGTGTATTCAGGCTGCGATTTTAAAAGCAACAATCTATACGAAAACAGCCAAAGCTTAAAAAAGCTGACTTTCAAAGTCAGCTTTTTTAAAATCAATCAAAATGCAGTTTATAATCGTCTGCTTTAATCATCTTTAGTTTTTTCGAAAATACATAAATAAGTACAACGTTTAAGATAAAAGGAAGAATAAAGAAAGTGCTTATCATAATAAGGATATTTTCGGTTGTCCAGCCGCCTTCAGCTAGGTGCATATAGTTTAGCGGCCCGACTAAACCAGATAATCCAAAACCGGCGCTGTATGGTGTACCTTGAATATTTAATAAACCTGCTAATGCTCCCAAACATGCTGCTGTAATAACCATAGGGATAATAATTTTTGGCTTCATGAAGAAGTTGCGCATTTGGATTTTTGGAGAACCAAGTACATGTGCTAATGCTGTTCCAAGTGCGTTGGCTTTATAACTGGCTATAGCTAGCCCGATGCCTGCTGCCACAATTCCTAGATTGGCAGCGCCAGATCCGATGCCTGATAGTGAAATTACGGTAGCAACTCCAACAGTTGAAATTGGCGATAAAATAATGATGCAGAATACAACAGAAATAATCATACCCATCACAACAGGCTGCAACGATGTGATGTTTGCAATACCTACTCCAATTATACCAGTAGTAGATTTGATATAAGGTAAGATTACGTAGCCAATCATTCCAGGAACTAAGATACTTAAAGTCGGCAGCAAAAGAATAGAATACTCCTTAAATCGATTCCCGATAAATTGCACAAATAGTACAGCTAAAGCTGCTGTAATCCCAGTATTAATAACAATTCCAATGCCATTTAACGCAAATAAACCGTCGGCAGTTTTCTGAATAGCCCCACTTCCGACCATTGCAGCAATCCCTACACTTGCTGTTTGAATAGATGGCAGCTTAAAAGTAACACCGACCATTACCCCAATCATAACCGGCAATAAGCTCATCACAATGGTTGTAATATCTAAAACATGTTGTAGAACTGGAAAAGAAGGTATTAATAACTTTAATAATTCACCTAATAATGCATTTGGTATTAACGAAACGACAATCCCTATACTCATGCCTGTCAATAATTTATGAAAAAATTCTTTCATGGTAAAAGTCCCCAATCGCTTTGATATTGGAGTTAATTATAGAAAAGATTCCGATAAGCGTCAATGAATTTTTTTTAACACTTCAACGCGAAGACGCAAAAACGTGTTGAAGAAGAATAATAAATTTCGGGAAAAGTAATCAATTAATGATAGTATAAAAGTAATAAAGTAGTTTGCTTTTTGCTGAAAATGGGCAAGTTTAAGAGGGGAGCTGTACATCCCGATTATTCTGGTTATTTGGAGAATCCAAAAAAACAGATAGAAAGATGAATGGAGGGAACAGTATGGAAAAATCAAGACAGAGGATTACACCGTTTTTCACGTTTAGTGGAAATGCAGAAGAGGCGATGAATTATTATATTTCTATTTTTCCAGATTCTAAATTGGTTTCTCTAACTCGTATTTCAAAGGAAGATCGAGGAGAAGAAGGGAAGCTTCTTAATGGAACATTTGAACTAATGGGACAGCAGTTTATGGTGCTGGATATGGAAAAAGAATATTGTCCAGCATTTACTTGGGCAGTATCATCATTAATTGAATGTAAAGATCAAAAAGAATTTGATCATTTATTTACGAATCTATCGGAAGAGGGAGTCGTGATGATGGGACCCGAACCAATTCTTCATTTTCGTCAAGTAGCATGGGTGACGGATAAGTTTGGAGTCACTTGGCAATTAATTTGGGAATAAGAGTGATAGGTAGCAGCGGAATCATTCTGATTACTATTCATTAAGGTTGAGCCTGTCTTAGAGGGCTCATTTTTTGTTTTTATTAAAGGCTGTGTTGTTTAATATTGACACTCTGTTGATTGGAGTGGAAAGCGTGAGACTCTTGCTGGGAAAGCGAGGCAGAGGGAAACCCCACAGGCGCACAGCGAGGCCGCTGAAGAAGTATTTTAATTATAAAAATTATAGGTAAAACCCTTATATTTAGTAGGATAAAAATGGTATAGAGAGTTTGAAAACGACCATCATGTTGGTTAGGAGAGGCGTCCGTACGACTCCTGCGGGATTAGCGAGACAGGCGAGACCCCACAGGAGCAAAGCGACGAGGAGGCTCGGCGCTCGCCCCGCGGAAAGCGTGTGGTAAGCCTTGGAAAACCGAACGAAAACCTCTGAGTGCTTGGATTTTCACTATCTATATTTCATAGCATCCACTTTTTCAGTGACCTCCGCACAGTGCCGAGGAGGCTCCCAGACCTCCTGCGGAAAGCGAACACCTAAGGGCAAGTTTAACAGAGCATTATTAAATAAAGAGAAGGTTTAATGCAAGATAAGTTTGGAAATACAATAAGAGAATAATGGCATTAACAAGATGTAATTTGCAGTATTTGAAAAAAGATACTAATTGTTACCTTCTTTTGATAGAATTGTTAATAAATAAATAAATACATATTCAATTAAAAAGGTGTTTGCAAAATGAAGCAATTTAATGAAATGACTCAAAAATTATACTACTATATTATGGCGGTTATTATCTTTCTAATGATTGCTGGAATTTTTTCCACATGCTATGGTTTGGAAAAATTACGAATCGGAAACTATTTACATATTGTACTAGTATTTCTTTTTTCCATCCTGCTTTTAATTTATCCTAAATTTGAAACAACTCTTTTGAGAATAATCATTATGATAGTAGGTTCTACTTACTTTTATGCATTATTTTTTATATACCCGGAAGTATGGTCAGGTTTTATTTTCATCTGCTTTATTCCAGCTATTTCGATATTATTTTTTGATGCAAAGTTATTTTATTTTTCGTTAATTCTAAATGGTATTTTATATACAATGACGCATAGTTATATTTATTTAATGGAAGATGATCCGGTGTATAACTATATGGAAATAAATATTTTTGGTAATATTATTAATTTTATCGGAAGTCAGGCAATTTTATTTTTTATTTTTCAGTTTACTTTGGCGCGAATTAAAAAACAGCAATTATATTATGAGCAATTACAACAATCAGAGCGATTGCTTACAACGGGACAGCTTGCTGCAGCAGTCGCACATGAAATAAGAAATCCATTGACAGTAGTTAAAGGTTTTTTGCAGTTTTACAAAAAAGATACGTCACTTCATGCTGATACGAAAAGAAACTTTTCTTTAATGATTGATGAATTAAATACAGCTGAACAAGTAATATCTCAATTTCTAATGGTTGCGAAACCAGATAGAGATAAAAGAATGAGAAAAATAGATGTTGCTGCTGCGCTTAAAAGTGTAACAGATTTAGTGAAATCATATGGATTATTACGAGATAATCAGATTTATTTAAACATTCAAGCAGACTGCTTTATCATGATGAATTTAATAGAATTTAAACAGTTAATGATTAACTTAATAAAAAATGCAATAGAGGCATCCAACTATGGTCAATCAGTCGAAATACAGGCGGTAAAGCAAAAAAACAGTGTGGAAATTAGAGTAATTGATGAAGGGGAAGGGATGACAGAAGAAGAGGTTCAATCACTAGGTACCCCTTTTTATTCACTAAAAAGTAAAGGGACCGGATTAGGAATGATGATATGCTTTAATATAATAAAAAAATATTATGGGGAAATAAATATAATAAGCGCCAAAAGAGAAGGGACAACGGTTATCATTCGCTTTCCGCTTAAAGGATAATTGCCTTCATTAATAATATGAAGAAAAACTCCCAATCATATTGGGAGTTTATTCAGTTATAAAATTATTTTATCAATCTCTATTTTAGTAGTAATTGCTTAATTTATTTTTTTAATAACAAGAAAATAAAATATGGGCCCCCAATTAAAGCAACCATAATGCCTACAGGTATACCGTTCGGATCGATAATATTTCTGCCGATTGTATCTGCAAGTAAAAGCAGCATGCCGCCAATTAGCATAGCAACTGGAAGAAATACCTGATTTCTCGGACCTACTAATGCTTTAGCGATATGAGGAGCCATTAGTCCGATAAAAACAATGCTTCCGGCGGCTGAAACAGCTGCTGCAGCAAGTGCAATGGCAGCTATAAAGAGGATGCTTCTTTCTTTGCTAATTGATACACCAAGACCAACTGTGACAGGCTCACTGAGCCCGAGAAGATCTAGACGGTATGCTTTAAACATCGTAAAAGGGATAAGAATAATTAGCCATGGCAGTATGGCATATATAAATATCCAATCATCTCCCCAAATATTACCTGCTAACCAGGTCGCAATAAAATCAACTTTCGCACGGTCTGCAGAAGAAATAAGTACAATTATGAAGCCAGACAATGCCATGGAAAATCCTACGCCGACTAATACGAGCCTTGTTGGCTGGAACCCAAATGTCCGATCATAGGAAAAGAAATAGATAAAACCAAATGTTATGATAGCACCAATAAAAGCAAAAAACGGAATCAAATAGGTAAAGCTTCCAGCCTCTATTGGAAAGTATAAGAAGAAAACAGCAATAGCTACCCCTGCCCCTGAGTTAATGCCAATAATTCCAGGGTCAGCAAGATCATTTCGGGTTATCCCTTGTAAAATAGCACCTGATAAAGCGAGGGCTATACCAGATAAAAATGTAATAATAATTCTAGGCAGTCGAATGGAATATAATACAAACTCTTCTTTAAATGATCCGCTTCCCAAAAATGATGGCATTAATCGATTATAAGATAATGAAGAGGCTCCTAAGCCTAAACTAATAAAAATAGTAGCAACAATGGCTAGTATTAAAATCAATAATGTAATGCGCTGTTTCTTAAGTAAAGATGGATGAATCATCAGTATGCTTGCCCTCCTTTTTTTACTATAAATAAGAAGAAAGGCAATCCTAACATGGCAACAATTGCTACGACAGGTGTTTCATAAGGTGCGTGAATCGTTCTTCCTAACGTATCCGCAATTAACATAAATATTGCTCCACATATTGCGGACATCGGGATAACAAAACGGTAATCGGGTCCAATAATAGCTCGGACGATATGTGGAATCATTAACCCAATAAATGCCATGTTTCCAACCAGTGCAACAGCGGAACCGGCTAAAATGGTAATCACAATAAAAAGAATCGTTTTTATATACTTTGTTTTTTGTCCTAAACCGACAGCCACATCTTCGCTTAAGCTTAATATAGTAAGTTGTCTTGATAAAAAAATAGAAATAAATATTCCAATTAAAACAAATGGAATGACAAGCTTGAGCTGCCCCCAAGTTGTGCCAATTAGCCCACCAGCGGTCCACAAGGATACATTTTTTGATATTTTAAAATAAATGCTAATCCCTTCTGCAAGAGCAGTTAAAAATGCTGAAATTGCTGACCCAGCCAATATAAGCTTTACGGGAGTAAATCCAGTTCGTTTTATTAATCCGACCCCAAATACCAACAATGTTCCAATGGCAGATCCAATAAAACAAGCAATCATGATAGTGAAATAATTAGCGGATGGAATAAAGGCAAGAGTTAAAGCAAGGGCAAAATTTCCTCCTGCTGTTAATCCGAGCAAACCTGGATCAGCGAGTGGATTTTTTGTCATTCCTTGCATAATAGCACCAGAAACACCTAATGCGGCTCCGACGGTTATTCCTGCTACTTCCCTTGGTAAACGAATTTCACGAAGCAAGGTTATTTTATCGTTTTTTATATCAGAGGTAAGTGCTAGCCAAACATCTTTTACTGCTGTATCTGCGGCACCTAAAATCATCGCAATAAAAAAAACAGCCAAAAGTAAAATAGATCCTATCGTAAATTTCCAAGTAAGAGACTTATTAAGTTGAGTTTCTTTTGTCATCTATCATCTTTTCTTTCTATAATATAGTAGGTTTTTTCTAACTATGAAAAAAGCAGCATTACTATTAAAAAAATAATGCTGCCTACAAACAATTAGTTTTGCAGAAAATGCTGCTTGAAGAATTCTAGTTGATAATCTAGCGTTAATGGATCATTAAAGTAGAATTCATTTGCGTTTGCCTCATATACATGGTTATTTTTAACCGCTGGAATTTTTTTGTATGTGTCGGTTTTTTGGAATGAGTTATCTTGGTTATTGTATTTGCTCACGATAAGATAGTCGCCGGAAAACTCTGGAAGAACCTCTTGTGATAATGCATAATAACCATCTTTAAGCGCCATCTTTTTTACTTTTTCCGGCATGTTTAATTTCATTTCTTGATAAAGAATTTCTGTACCACGACCCCAGTTATTTCCAAAAACATAAAGTTGTTTGTCGTAGTTTTCAATAACAGAAACGGTAGCATCTTTGCCGATCTTTTCCTTGACTTCTTCTCCGGCACTTTGTGCACGTTTTTTAAAGTCATCTATCCAAGCCTGTGCTTCTTTTTCTTTATTTAATAGTTTACCTATTTCTAAATGCTGTGTTAAATAATCTACTTTTCCGTATGTAAAGATAACGGTTGGAGCAATTTCTTTTAACTTATCTACATTTTTAACATTGTCTAAACCGACAATTAAATCAGGGTTTAATTCAATAATTTTTTCTAGGTTTTCATCCGAAACTTCTTGAACATTTTTTAATTTCTCATCAAAACGCGGATTCATTTTCGTCCAGGAATCTACGCCAACAACGTTCACGCCTAAAGACATCACATTTCCTGCAAAGGATGATAATACGACCACTCTTTTTGGATCTGCCGGAACGTCAACAGGACCATTTTCTGATTGGTATGTAATGGTTTTAGACTCTTCCTTTTTTGAATCGCTGCTTGTTTTTTCTGATGTTTTGTTACCGCATGCGCTAATAACTAACGCTAAGATTAGAATAAATGGGACTAACAGTTTTTTCATAGTTGTTTTCTCCTTTAATTAGATGGTAGGTTAGACACATTGGTTTGTTTGTTCTTGGATCTCTGCCGATTTCAGCATCAATTTGAAATACTTCTTTGAGAACCTCATGGGTAATGACTTCTTCGCAACTGCCAGCTTTCACGACTTCCCCGTCTTTAAGCGCCACAATATAATCGGCAAATCGTGCTGCCTGATTAAGGTCGTGCAGCACCATCACAATCGTTCTTTCCTGTTCTATGTTCAGTTTTTGTAATAGTTCAAGCACTTCAAGCTGGTGAGCCATATCTAAATAGGTGGTAGGCTCATCTAGAAAAATAATATCTGTTTCTTGAGCAAGTGCCATTGCAATCCAAACACGTTGTCTTTGACCGCCAGACAAAGCGTCGACAGGGCGATGTTTAAATTCTTTTGTACCGGTGACTTCAAGCGCCCAGTCAATTGCTTCTATATCCTTTGTCGTTAATTTCCCAAACCCTTTTTGATGTGGGAATCTTCCATAGGAAACTAATTCTCCAACAGTCAACCCCATTACCGCTTCTGGAGTTTGAGGAAGAATAGCCATCTTTTTGGCCAAACTCTTCGTGTTTACTTTTGAAATATTTTCCCCGTCCAAAATAACGGATCCGGATTGATGGGAAATAATACGAGTAATCGCTTTTAATAAGGTTGATTTTCCACATCCGTTTGAACCAATAATTGTCGTGATTTTTTTATCCGGTATTTCTACACAAAGGTCTTTGACAATCAGTTTTTCCCCATAGCCAATGCTTATATCTTCGGTATATAGTCGAACCATTATATTCCTCCTCGTTTTTTATTATGGAAAAAGATGTTTTCTCAAAATTTGTTGTTTTTTACACAAAAAATTGGAGAAGAAGTACTTAGCAGACTGAATACACGTAGACTCCTGTGGGAATGCGAGAAAGACGAGAACCCGCAGGAGCGTATGCGACGAGGAGGCTCGACGCTCGCCCACGGAAAGCGAAGTGTATTCAGTCTGTGATTTTAAAAGCAACAATCTTTACGAAAGCAGTAATTGAGAATGATAATCATTAATGTCTAGTTAAATAGTAATATCCTTTGAATTATCTGTCAATACATGATTGTAAAAAATGATAAAAAGAGATACTATTTATTGAGAATGATAATCAATAACTTTATTATTGAGGAGTGAACGATGATGAAAAGTGCAGAATTATTCGATGTAACGATTATTGGTGGAGGACCTGCTGGGCTTTACTCTGCTTTTTATAGTGGACTTAGAGAAATGAGAACGAAGATCATTGAATATTTGCCACAATTAGGCGGCAAACTGCATTTATATCCAGAAAAAATGATTTGGGATGTAGGTGGCCATGCCCCGCTTCCAGGTGAGAAATTAAGGGAGCAGCTTGTAGAGCAAGGGCTTACTTTTCAACCTGAGGTAATATTAAATACAAAAATTAAGTCCATTTCAAAAAATGAAGAGGGAATTTTTATGCTTGAAACAGAAGCCGGTGAATACCACTACTCCAAAACGGTTATTGTTGCTGTTGGAAGTGGCATCATAACACCACAGAAATTAACGATTGAAGGAGCAGAAAGATTTGAGGTATCAAACTTACATTATACAGTAAAATCGTATCGGCACTTTAAAGATAAAGTAGTTTTAATTTCCGGAGGCGGGAACTCAAGCTTAGATTGGGCGCTAGAATTAGAACCTATTGCGAAAAAAGTATATTTAACTTGTCGGAAAGATGCGATGAAAGGTCATGAAGCAAACGCAACGGAACTATTAAAAAGCTCAGTTGAATGTTTATTTCATACATCTATTACAAAATTAATCGCAATGGATAATGGAAAAGAAATTGCATCAGTTGAGCTGACAAATCATCAAACAAATGAAAGAAGTACTTTAACAGTTGATGAAGTTGTCATCAATCACGGTTACGAAATGGATTCATCATTATTGAAAAATAGTAAATTAGACATTCAAATGCTGGAAGATTTTTATATTGCAGGGAATGCAATGAGCGAAACGTCGATACCTGGAATATATGCAGCTGGTGATATTTTAAAACATGAAGGAAAAGTTCAGTTAATTGCTGGGGCCTTTCAAGATGCTGCAAATGCAGTAAATAAAGCAAAACGGTTTATTGAGCCAGAAGCAGATAAAAGTGCTATGGTTTCTAGTCATAATGATGTTTTTCATGAACGGAATCGGAAAATAATTAGAAAAATGGTCCATAAATAATAGTTTACTTTTTTTAAATAAAGGCTGTGTTAAAGCTAATTGTTGATTTTTATACTTTGTTAATTAGAGCGGAAATCAACAGGCAAGTTAACAGAGACCCCACGCTAATAAAAATTCGCACCATGGCACATGGAAAGAAGCAGTCTCCACATTTATAGCACAGAGCAGCGTGAATACACGAAGACTCCTGCGGGAAAGCGAGACAGACGAGACCCTGCAGGAGCGTAGCGACGAAGCGGCTCGGCGCTCGCCCGCGGAAAGCGTAAGTGTATGCGCGCTGCGGAACTTCTTTTCAGAGTGGCTTAATTAAAAAAGTTTTTTTTATTACTATACTTGTTGTTTTACTTTTACATTGTTAGAATATGTTTATATTTAATGAAAATGATATTCGTTATTAATTACTTTACATAAAGGGGAAAGAAAATGAAAAATAGAAATAAAATAACGGCATTTAGCATCATGTTAGTTATTATCATCTCTTCTTTTTTGGCAGCGTGTGGAAAAACAGAATCATCCAACTCTGATAATAAAGAGAAAAGCAGCGAGGAAACTAGAGTAATCAAACATGAATTAGGAGAAACACCAATTGTCGGCGAGCCGAAAAAAATTGTGGCTCTTGAATTTTCATTTGTAGACGGATTATGGGAGCTTGGTGTAGCGCCTGTAGGAATCGCACATGAAAACGATGATGATGTAGAAGGTTTATTAGGACAAAAAATTAAGTATACTTCTGTTGGAACAAGACAACAGCCAAATCTAGAAGCAATAAGTGCGTTACAGCCTGATTTGATTATTGGAGACTTAAACCGTCATAAAGATATTTATGATGAACTATCAAAAATTGCACCAACTATTATCCTAAAAAGCAGAAATACTTCTTATGAAGAAAACTTAGATTCTTTTAAAACGATTGCAAAAACATTAAATAAAGAAGCAGAAGGCGAAAAGCGTCTTGCAAAACATGCAGAAATCATTGATCAAGTGAAAAAGGAAGTTCCTTCCGATGAAAATAGAAAGATATTGATCGGAGTGTTTAGAGCAGATTCACTAAGTGCCCATGGATCAACATCATTTGGTGGAGAATTATTAGAAAAAATCGGCGTGAAAAATGCTATTCAAGATGCAAAGGAGCCTACATTCAATATTAATTTAGAGCAAATGGTTGAATGGAATCCGGATGTTATCTTTATGGCAGAAGCAGATAAAGCATTGTTGGAAGAGTGGAAAAAGAATCCGCTTTGGAATGAAATTGCTGCGGTAAAAAATAATCAAGTTTATGAAGTAGACAGAGCACTCTGGACTCGATATCGCGGCTTAAAGTCAGCAGAAAAAATTGTCGAGGAGGCAACAGATATATTGTATAATAGCAATTGATGGTCATATTAACCATTTTTAAGAGGCCTATACAATATATTTTACATTTAATTTTGAACTATACAGAGAATGAAAAGTTCAAATAAATCTGTCTCGCTGCATGTAAATGAGCGCCATTTCAAAGCCCTTCATTCAGATCAAAATATGTTGGATTTTTAAGCACATTTAGGTCATGGTAGCATCCGAGGAAGCTGAGGACCGAAGAAAAATTTGCGTTTATAAATACCTTGAGAGTCAGACTAAAATCTGGCTCTCTTATTTATTATTGGCTCTGTTAAACGATAGTGTTAATTATAAGAAGGGAATCTGTGAGACTCCTGCGGAAAGGGAGTGGATTCCCTGACCTTTTGGAAATCAACAATGGAATTTAACAGAGTCTTATTATTAAAGCTATTTTCTAAAAGTTTGTTGTTTTTGAATAAAATAATAAACATGGCTGAAGCACGGAGCAGCCTGAATTCACGTAGACTCCTGCGGGAAAAGCGAGAAAGACGAGACCCCACAGGAGCATAGCGACGAGGAGGCTCGGCACTCGTCCGCGGAAAGCGAAGTGTATTCAGGCTGCGGGTTAAATTTCAACAATCTATACGAAAAGAGTTATTAAATGATAGCCAAGGGAGGTTAATTTTTGAATCAGACTATTCTTAATAAGACGAAATGGAACCTTTTTAGCCTCTATTTATTATTGTTTGTACTTTTGTTTATTGGAATATGTATCAGCGTTTTTATCGGTACGACTTCCATTTCCATATCTACGCTGTTGCAGCAATGGTTGGATCAGGAAAAATCAAAAGAATTGCTCGTTTTTGAAACAATCCGCTTACCAAGGGCGATGCTTGGTGTTATTATTGGGACGAATTTAGCGATTGCAGGTGCTTTAATGCAGGCGTTGACAAGAAATCCTCTTGCGTCTCCTCAAGTTTTTGGAATAAATGCAGGTGCTTCTTTTGTTGTGGTGTTTTCTATTATTTTTCTTCCGAAAATTAATGCTGCAAATCTCGTTTATTTTGCCTTTTTAGGATCCGTTGTAGGCGGTTTTATCGTTTATTCTTTTGCTGCCTCAAAAGAAATGTCCAATATGAAGATTGCCTTAGTAGGAATGGCAGTGCATTTGTTATTATCGTCTTTTACACAAGGAATGCTTATCTTTAATGAGCAAATCTCTAATGTCCTTTTTTGGTTATCAGGAGCGATAAGCGGTGCTACATGGAGTGATGTCAAAATCATATTGCCATGGTCTATTTTCGGCATTGTTTCCTCTATGCTACTAGCAAAATCATTAACGATTTTCCGTTTAGGTGAGGAAACTGCTATTGGGTTAGGGTTGAAAATTCAGGTAATCAAACTAATCACCGCCATCATGGTTGTTATTTTGGCAGGTTCATCCGTTGCGGTGGCTGGATCAGTAGGCTTTATCGGATTGATGATTCCCCATATTGCCAGAAAGATGGTTGGTGGAGATTATCGAAGGGTGATTCCTATTTCCGCATTATGTGGAGCGATTTTATTAACATATGCTGACGTATTGTCACGCTTTATTGCGTATCCTTATGAATCTCCAGTCGGCATTATTACTGCTATTATAGGTGCTCCGTTTTTTCTTTATCTTGCAAGAAATAAGACGAAAAAAGGAGTGTGAACTATGTATAATCAGATGACTAAACGTAAAGTTGCCATTCCTTATATGGTACGTATTGGCATATTGCTATTGCTGCTTATTTCTGCCGCCTATTTGATGATAGGAGTCGGCAGTATTTACATTAATCCTGTAGATACCGCTCTTTATTTTGCAGGAGAAAATCAAGGTGCAGCATTTATTGTAGAAAATTATCGTTTGCCTAGAATAATAATTGCGATGTTAGCTGGCAGCGGTTTTGCTGTTTCTGGTGTTATTTTGCAAAGCGTGATCAGAAATCCTCTCGCTTCACCGGATATCGTCGGAATTACAAAAGGCGCTGGTTTATTTGCTGTCATTATCATTATTTTTATTCCGAGTGTAACTACTTCTATTCTTCCTGTCTTTTCTTTTATTGGGGCTGCCTTTATATGCATCCTTTTGCTAATTATATCGAATAAAATTGGGGCAGAATCCAGTACTATTGCATTAGTAGGGATTGCACTAGGCGCTATATGCCAGGCTATTACAGAATATTTTCTTGTGAAATACCCGTTGCAGGCAAACGACTCACTCGTTTGGTTGGCAGGCAGCATTTGGGGGAAAAGCTGGGAAGAAGTTTACGGACTATTTCCATGGATTATTGTTCTTCTTCCCGTCTCCTTTTTATTATATAAGCAGTTAGACATCTTAAGTTTTGACGAAACAGTTTCAACTGGGCTGGGATTAAAAGTGAAACAGACTAGGTATCATCTGTTAATAATATCGGTAGCATTGGCAGGAGCTTGTGTGGCCGCAATCGGCTCCATTGGATTTATCGGGCTCATTGCTCCACATATAGCCAAGCGGATATTTGGATCAAGCCACCTTTATCTTATACCTGGATCTGCAATAATAGGTGCCCTGCTTTTAGTAGTTGCAGATGGGATAGGAAGAGGGTTGAATCCGCCAGTAGAAATCCCGGCAGGCATCATAACAGCGATTATAGGGGTACCTTACTTTTTATTTCTTATTCGCCACGGTAAAAAGAGAAGTTAATCGTAAAACCAAGTTCACAATTAGAACTTGGTTTTTGTAATGTTGGATATAACAAGAAACGTTAGAAGTCCTTACATTTCGTGAAGTGTAAATGACGGAAAACTATTATATTCACATAAAATTCACAATTACAAAAATTAAAAAGGTTTTAGTATTTTAAAATAATGTTTATTGTTTGATAGCCGCTGAAAACAAGCTGTTTTTCTGGATTGAATAAGAATGTATAGCGGAAAATTGGTTGGTTTTTAACATTTATTTGTTTTATTATAATAATTTTCAGACTTGTTTAATTTGTGAAAAATTGGACTAGACAAATACGAAAGTTTTGTTTTAAAATAGCAAATGTACTTTTAGAAAGGACTATAGTTTGTTCTGAATTGGTGTTATTTTCAGAATACTTAAAAAGATAAATAGAAGAAGGGGAACTGAAAATGAAGAAACAACTAAAAGTTTTATTAACGTCTTCTGTACTTGCGGCAGGTATTTTATCTGGTTGTAGTGCGGGAGGAGCAAACAAGTCATCTGAAGATGAAATTAAGTTAGGAGTAAACTTAGAATTATCTGGAGCGGTTGCTTCTTATGGACAATCACTTGAAGATGGAATTGATCTTGCGATTGACGAAATCAATGAAGCTGGCGGTATTGACGGTAAACAAATCAAACCTGTAAAAGTCGATAATAAATCCGATCTTACGGAAGCTACAAATGGAGCGCTTAAATTAATTACACAAGATAAAGTATCAGCAATTATTGGCGCGGCAACAAGTGGTGATACAGTGGCACAAGTGCAAATTGCAAATGAAAATAAAACAGTTATCTTATCTCCGTCCGCAACTGCACCTAATGTTACGGTAAACAAGGACGGTTCTGTAAATGAGTATGCATTCCGTACTTCATTCATTGATCCTTTCCAAGGAACGATTGCAGCAAACTTTGCATCGAAAGAATTAAAAATTAAAAATGCAGCGATTTTTGCTGATAGTGCAAGTGATTATGCAAAAGGATTGGCAGCTTCTTTTAAAGAAACGTTTAAAGCAAATGGCGGGAATATTGTTTCTGAAGAAGCTTATGTAGCAAAAGATACAGATTTCAGCTCTACTTTAACTCGAATTAAAGCGAAGAAACCAGATTTTATTTTTATCCCTGGTTATTATGAAGAAGTGGGCTTAATCATTAAACAAGCTCGTGAATTAGGCATTACTGTACCGTTTATGGGTGCAGATGGTTGGGATTCACCGAAATTAGTTGATCTTGCTGGGAAAGACGCATTAAATAATACGTATATTACAAACCACTATTCTTCTGAAGATCCAGATGAAAAAATTCAAAAGTTTGTAAGTACGTTTAAAGAAAAGAATAAAGATAAAAATCCTGATGCATTTAATGCACTAGGCTACGATTCTGTTTATTTATTAAAAGATGCAATTGAAAGAGCTGGAAGCACTGATTCGGAAAAAGTAAAAAATGCTTTAGCAGAAACAAAAGATCTTCCTTTAATTACTGGTGTTGTTTCAATTGATAAAAACCATAATCCAATCAAATCAGCAACTATCTTAGAATACAAAGACGGAAAACAGGTGTTTAAATCAAAAATTAATCCGTAAAGTAATTTTAAATCAGAACGTAATGGGGGGAGAATATCCTCCCTATTTTCCATTTTATCCGCAATAAAAGGAATTTTTTTCTGATGGGAATGTTCGTTTAAAAAAGGAGTGAGAAACAAAATGGAATGGCTACAGCAGCTTGTAAACGGTATATCTTTAGGAAGCATCTATGCCTTAATAGCACTAGGATATACAATGGTTTACGGAATTATAAAATTAATTAACTTTGCTCATGGCGATGTGTTTATGGTTGGTGCATTTATCGGATTTTATGCTATTACAGGATGGGGGCTAGGATTTTTCCCTGCTTTAATTTTAGCAATGGTGGCATCTGCATTGTTTGGAATGCTGATTGAACGAATTGCATATAAGAGACTTCGCAACGCAACAAGAATTGCAGCACTTATTACGGCGATTGGAGTTTCTCTGCTTATTGAATATGGAGTGATTTATGTTCGCGGAGCACAGTTAGAAACATATCCAAGCGTTTTGCCAACTAAAACATTTGATGTTTTTGGAGCGCAGATTAGCAGCAAATCATTATTGATTTTAGGCGTATCTGTATTGTTAATGATCATCCTGCAATTTATTGTCCATAAAACAAAAACAGGGAAAGCGATGAGAGCGGTATCTCAAGATATGGATGCAGCTAGATTAATGGGGATCAATGTAGACCGTACTATTTCAGCAACTTTTGCGATTGGTTCTGCATTAGCAGGTGCTGCAGGAGTTATATTTGGCGCTTATTATACAAAAATTGAACCATTGATGGGTGTTATTCCAGGGTTAAAAGCATTTGTTGCCGCAGTATTAGGCGGTATTGGCATTATTCCTGGCGCGATGGTAGGCGGCTTATTATTAGGTGTAGTTGAAACAATTGTCAGTGCATTAGGCTACTCTTTATGGAGAGATGCTGCCGCATTTATTATTCTCATCTTAATTCTTATTTTTAAACCAGCTGGTATATTCGGCAAGAATACAAAAGAGAAAGTGTAGGTGAAGAGAAAATGAAAAAGTCAAAAAGTTTTTGGGTGTTTTTATTCCTCTCTGCGCTTCTTTACGGTGTTATCCAATTTTTTATGAATTCAGGAATAATAGATCCACTATACGGTAATATGATTATTTTAATGGCTATTAATATTATGCTGGCTGTGAGTCTTCACTTAGTAATCGGAATAACTGGCCAATTTTCGATTGGACATGCTGGATTTTTGGCAGTTGGTGCATATGTATCAGCAATCGCGACGATGAAGCTTTCGCTGCCGTTTCCAGTCGCAATTATTGCAGGGGGAATTGTAGCAGCATTGGCAGGACTGTTAGTAGGGATTCCAACACTGCGTTTACGAGGAGACTATTTAGCGATTGCTACGTTAGGTTTTGCAGAAATTATTCGGATTTTCTTTTTAAATATCGATTATGTCGGCGGAGCTGCTGGTATGCAGGTATCACGCCTGGCAACATGGACTTCTACATTTATCTGTTTATTTATTACGATCTTAGTGATCGTGAACTTTACGAATTCCCGTCATGGTCGTGCCGCCATTTCTGTAAGAGAAAATGAGATAGCTGCTGATGCGATGGGCATCAATACTACCTATTATAAAGTAGTTGCATTTGCGCTGGGCTCATTTTTTGCCGGAATAGCAGGAGCGCTGCAAGCACATAATTTTTATATTATTCAACCGACCAATTTTGGCTTCTTAAAATCGTTTGACATTCTTATTTATGTCGTTTTAGGTGGATTGGGAAGCATTTCGGGCTCTATTATCGCGGCTGTATTTTTAACGATTATTTCTACTTTCCTTCAAGAATACCCAGAAACAAGAATGATTATTTATAGCTTAGTTTTAGTAATTGTCATGTTATACCGTCCTAAAGGGTTGATGGGAACAATAGAAATTACCGATTTCTTTAAACGAAAAGGAGGTAGTTCTAATGGCAAAAAATAATCCATTGCTTCATGTTAAAGGAGCAGGTATTCAATTCGGCGGATTAAAAGCAGTTTCCGAAATAAATATGGAGCTTCATGAAGGCGAGTTAATCGGATTAATCGGTCCAAATGGTGCTGGAAAAACAACTACCTTCAATCTGCTTACAGGTGTATATACGCCAACTGAGGGAGATATTTTTTTCAAAGGAAAGCGTCTAAATGGATTAAAGCCATACCAGGTTACACGAAGAGGAATAAGCAGAACGTTCCAAAACATTCGTTTATTTAATGAATTATCAGTATTAGATAATGTAAAAGTTGCGTATCATTCTTTGGCAAAACATTCGATATTAAGCAGCATCCTTCGTCTTCCATCCCATTTTGCCGGGGAAAAAGAGATGGAAGAAAAGTCGCTTGAGTTTTTAAAGATTTTTCAACTAGATAAATATAAAGATGAAAAAGCAAAAAACTTGCCGTATGGACAGCAGCGCCGCTTAGAAATTGCCAGAGCGTTGGCGGCAGGACCGAAGCTGCTTTTGTTGGATGAGCCTGCAGCAGGAATGAATCCGCAAGAAACGCATGAATTAATGGAGTTAATTGCTTTTATTCGCAAACAGTTTAATTTAACGATTCTTTTAATAGAACATGATATGCTACTTGTGATGGGAATATGCGAACGAATTTATGTATTAGATCATGGACAATTAATAGCAGAAGGAACTCCTGAAGTGATCCGTAATCATCCAAAGGTTATTGAAGCTTATTTAGGAGAGGAGGTTGCGGAGTAAATGTTAAAAGTAGAGGATATTAATGTATACTATGGCAATATCCAGGCATTAAAAGGAGTAACGATGGAAGTGAAAGAAGGCGAGATTGTTACCCTTATCGGTGCAAATGGTGCCGGAAAAAGCACGCTATTAAAAACATTATCTGGTTTATTAAAGCCAAAGTCAGGTACGATTCATTATTTAGGAAAATCCATTGCTGGGAAGGCTGCCCAATCGATTGTGAAAGCAGGAATTTCCCATGTGCCTGAAGGCCGCAGAGTTTTTGCTAATATGACGGTGGAAGAAAACTTAGAATTAGGGGCATATTTAAGGAAAGACGCTGCGGAAATTCGCAAAGATTTAAATCGTGTATATGAAATATTTCCTAGGCTGTTAGAGCGTAAAAAACAAGCTTCTGGAACTCTTTCTGGAGGGGAGCAGCAAATGCTTGCAATGGGCCGGGCAATCATGGCACGACCAAAGCTGTTGTTATTGGATGAGCCTTCAATGGGACTAGCTCCATTGTTTGTTAAAACGATTTTTAAAGTTATTGAAGAAATCAATAAAAATGGCACAACGGTTTTATTAGTAGAACAAAATGCCAATATGGCCTTATCCATTGCCGATAGAGCATATGTAATCGAAACAGGACGTGTTGTATTATCTGGAACAGCGGAAGAATTACAAGCAAGTGAAGAGTTAAAGCTTGCATACTTGGGCGGACATTAATAGAGAGGGGTTGTCACATTTAGGTGGCAGCCTTTTTTGTTTATAGAAGGCTGTTTTCGTATAGATTGTTGCTTTTAAACTCGCAGACTGAATACACTTCGCTTTCCGTGGGCGAGCGTCGAGCCTCCTCGTCGCATACGCTCCTGTGGGGTCTCGTCTTTCTCGCATACCCACAGGAGTCTACGTGTATTCAGTCTGCTGAGTACTTCTTCTCCCATTTTTTACGTAAAAAACAACAAACTTTGAGAAAACAGCCGTATAGTAAGAAGCGTTTTCTTATAACACTCCAAATTATTACCAATTATGATGCTGGATGGATGATTCGTTTTTGGAACAAACTAAACGGAAAAGGAGGGAGCAAAATGGTTCAACCGTTGACAGCGAAAGAGCTTGAATATTTGGCAGATTGTATGTCAAATGAAGATTTATTAATTAAACAGGCAATAGTTGCTCTTACACATGTACAAAATCCGGCAGTTCAGCAATTATTTACACAAGCAACGAAGCAGCATCAACAGCATTATCAGCAGCTTTTAACAACGATGCAGCAGCATGTCTCTATCGCCCCAAAAATGCAATAAGGAGAGAAAAACGATATGAATAAACAAACACCAACTATTGGAGATCAAGATATTGTGTACTCTTTTTTATCTGATTTAAAACGTTCTGCCAGAGAATATACAACCGCTACAACTGAATCCAATTGCCCAGAAGTACGTCAAGTATTTGAGCGGCTTCTTCAAGATACTTTAAAGATTCAAGATCGAACATATCAACTGATGTCACAGCAAGGCTGGTATAATACATCATCCCCTGTATTAAGTGCAGAAATTAATAAACAAATTAATACGTATACACAAACGCAGATGCAAACGAATCAAATGCTTCAGCAAAATGTAGGCATGTAAATAGTAGGAAAGATAAAACAGCAAATAATCTTCTGTTATTATGTTGAAATAATAAAACAGGGGAGAGTTGCTGTTTTTTATACATCAAGGCTTTTTTCATATAGATTGTTGTTATGTAACCCGCAGCCTGATTACACTTCACTTTCCGCGGACGAGTGCCGAGCCTCCTCGTCGCTATGCTCCTGTGGGGTCTCGTCTTTCTCGCTTTTTCCGCAGGAGTCTACGTGTATTCAGGCTGCTCAGTGCTTCAATCATGTTTGTTATTTTATTCTAAAACAACAAACTTTGAGAAAACAGCCTACATCAAAAATGAAACCAATCTTTGCTGAAAATTTTGACAACCCTCTGAAATGAAGTTATTTTAAAGAAAAGAAAATTTAAACAGTCAGGAAAGAGATAATGAAATCATTTACTTCTAATGTAATAAGAGTTATTCAATCTATTCCAGCGGGGAAGGTAATGACATACGGACAAATTGCTAAAATAGCTGGAAGCAGCCGTGGTGCAAGACAGGTTGTCCGGATTTTGCATGCGATGAGCAGTAAATATGAGCTTCCTTGGCATAGAGTGATTAATGCAAGTGGAAAAATCTCCATTCAAAATGAAGAAGCAAAAATGTTGCAAAAGCAATTGTTAGAAGAAGAAGGAATTGTTTTTGAAAAAAACGAACAGATTTCTTTGCAAACATACATATATGATCCAGTAGAACTTATGGAAGAATCGCAACTACATAACGATCCTAATTAAATGGAGGGGAAAAATTTGCAAAATGTGTTTTCGAAAGAAAGATTATTAAAAGATATCGGCAAGTGCCAACCATTTTCAGGAATAGATCCAGAGGAACTGGCAGAAAAGTTAGCAGCATTAGTGGAAATTGGTAAAACAGATAAAGGCGGAGTCACACGTTTCCCGTATACAGATGAAGAGAAAAAGGCAAAACATCTTTTTAAAAATTGGATGGAAGAAATAGGACTTCAAGTAAGGGAAGATGCAGTTGGCAATATATTTGGACGGTTGGAAGGAGAGGAGCCTGATTTGCCAGTCGTCTTAACAGGCTCTCATTTAGACAGTGTACCGAATGGAGGGGCATTTGATGGTCCTCTTGGGTGTTTAAGTAGTTTATTCGCAATAAAGTCTATTATCGACAACGGTCAAAGCATAAAAAGATCAATCGAACTTGTTGTATTTGTAGATGAAGAAGGCTCTCGATTTAAAAACGGCATCTTTGGCAGCCGTGTCATGATGGGAGAAGTTGAGGTTAGTGAACTTACAGACTTTCAAGATGAGAACGGTGAAGTTTTGTATAACACCATGAAAAATAGTGGGTACGATCCGGATAAATTAGATAGCGCTCATCGCCCAAGCAACGACATTTATGCATTTTTAGAGGTGCATATTGAACAAGGAAAAAAATTAGAGACAGAACAGAAAAATATAGGAGTAGTAAGCGGGATTGCAGGGCCAGCGATTATTTTATTTACTTTCATTGGACAAACAGATCATGCAGGAAATACACCGATGGAATCTCGAAAAGATACGGTAGCAGCCGCTGCTGAATTTATTTTAGAGGTGGAAAAGGCGCCAAGAAAATTCAGTAAAACCGCCGTTGCAACAGTTGGCAAAATGCATGTTTATCCAAATGGCACAAATGTCATAGCAGGAAAAACAGAAATTGTTTTGGATGCAAGAGATGTGGACGAACAAGCAAGAGAAGAAATGCTTGTTTATTTAAAGGAGACAGCAGAGAAAATAGCTAAAAGCAGACAGCTTACCGTTGAAATTCAGGACGGGCTTAAAATCTCTCCAGTTATCATCCCAGATAAAATAAAAACAATCATTAGCAATGCAGCAGAAGTAAGTAGATTAACAACCATGTCTCTTCCGAGTGGAGCTGCCCATGACGCAATGACCCTTGGGAAATACGTACCATCCGGGATGATTTTTGTACCTAGTTTAAACGGGAAAAGCCACTCACCGGAAGAATGGACATCTTTGCCTGATTGCGTAAATGGAGTACAAGTATTAAAAGAATCACTAACAGTACTAGCAAATGAATAAATAGAGCCTAAAACGAAAAAGACTGTAGGCAAACTCCCCTAAATGGGGGGTGCTACAGTCTGAAATGAATCTAAATAAATGTTCGTTCTTATTCATGTACCGGAGTCATTATTCCTTTTAACACCTTTACAGAATGATCAAATTTTTCTTGTTCTTCTTTGTTTAATTCAATTTGAACGATTTCACGAATTCCATCGCGGTTAATAACAGCTGGAACACCAATGTATACATCCTTATGTCCATATTCTCCATTTAAATAAGCAGATACTGGTAAAATAGAGTTTTCGTTATTTAAGATTGCTTTTGTAATGCGAACAAGTGACATGCCAATTCCATAATAGGTTGCCCCTTTTCTTTCAATAATATGGTATGCTGCATCACGAACATTTACAAAAATTTCATCTAAGTCTTCTTGTCTGAATAGAGGGTTTTTGCTTAATAATGTTTCAATGCTTTCTAAACCAATAGTCGCACGGCTCCATACCGGCAATTCTGTGTCGCCATGTTCCCCAATAATGGAAGCGTGTACGTTTCTAGTATCCACATCAAAGTATTCACCAAGCATATAACGAAGTCTTGCACTATCTAAAGTTGTTCCAGAACCGATTACTTTTTCTTTTGGCAAGCCAGATTCTTTCCAAGTAACATAAGTTAAAATATCAACTGGATTTGTAGCGATTAAGAAAATGCCGTTAAATCCACTATCCATCACATTTTTAATGATTTGTTTAAAGATTGCTGTGTTTTTGGCTACTAAATCTAGACGAGTTTCACCTGGTTTTTGCGGCAATCCTGCAGTGATAACAACTAAGTCAGCAAGGCCACAGTCTTCATATTGACCATTCCAAACTTTTACTGGTGATGGAGCGAATGGAATACCGTGGTTCAAGTCCATTGCTTCTCCTTCTGCTCTTTTTTCATTTACGTCTATTAACACTAATTCCTCTGCTACTCCTTGGTTAATAAAAGAATAAGCGTAGCTGCAGCCAACTGCCCCAGTACCAATTAATACAACACGATTAATAGCTTGTTTTTTCATAATAAATCTCTCCTTATTTTAAAATTAATATATTAGAATAACAACCAACTGACGAAACCAAGAATGACAAGTAAACATAAGCTGTATTTAATTGTCACTTTAAATAAGTCACTTTCTTTTCCCGCTAATCCAACTGCAGCAGCTGCAACAGCGATAGATTGAGGGGAAATCATTTTAGCCATTGTGCCTCCTAGAACATTGACTGCAACCATCGTTTCAGGTGCAATACCAATTTGTGTAGCTGTTACAGATTGAAGTGGAGCAAATAAAGAACCACTGTTTACAACAGAACCTGTTAAGAATACACCTAACCAACCTAATACCGGTGCAAATATTGGAAATATAGCACCAGTTGATGCAAAGGCTAACCCAAGTGTGGAAGACATACCAGAGTAAGTACAAATATAAGCAAATGCAAGTACACTACAAATAGTTAACACAGGTGATAATAATTCTTTTGCTGTTTCTTTGGCAGTTTCCACTAACAATATTTTACTACAACGGAATAAGATGCTTGCAACTATTATGGTTATAATAATGGCTGTTGTTGTAGATGAAAATAAATCTAGTTTAAACACAGCGGCATATGGTGTTGCTTCTGGTACAATCGGTGAAAGCTTTATCACATTATTATTTAAAAACGGAATTGGAAGCAGGAATACTAGTTTTTCCAAAGGTCCGCCAGCAATAAATAAGTTTTTGACAAAAGATAAATTGAATAATGTCACACAAATTGTTAAAAAGATAAATGGCAGCCAAGCAAAAGCGATTGTTCCAAGTGAATATTTATTGGTGCTTTCCACTTCTTTTTCTTTATTAATGCGGAATATTTCTTTTGGTTTCCATTTCTGCAAGAATAGAGCAAGTGCAATCAAACTAACGATTGCTGCAAAAATATCAGCCAACTCAGCTCCTATAAAATAAAGTACAACTGCTTGTGTTACAGCAAAGGAAATACCAGAAACTAAAATCGCTGGGAATGTTTGTCTAATTCCTTTAAGTCCGTCAATGATAAAAATTAATAAAAAGGCTACTATTATACTGATAAATGGTGTAATAAGAGCTGTATATCTGCCTACAACAAGTCCATCTAAACCAGTTAGAAGGGCTGGAACAGTTACGGGAATACCCATTGCTCCATATGCTCCGCCGGCAATATTTGCGATTAAGCAAAGGCTGGCTGCATAGATAGGTTTAAATCCAAGTCCAACTAATATAGCTGCTGTGATTGCAACAGGTGCGCCGAATCCTGCAGCTCCCTCTAGAAATGCTCCAAATGAAAATGCTACAATAAGAACTTGCAAGCGTTGATCTGCTGTTATAAAAGAAATACTATTTTCAATAATGGCAAACTTACCTGTTTTTACTGTTATTTTATAGAGAAAAATAGCAGCAAATACTATTGATGCAACTGGCCATATACCAGCTAATGCTCCATATACCGCAGACATTAACACTAATACAGCGGGCATTTTATAAATAAAGATTGCAACGATTCCAGCAACAATAATGCTGTACAGTCCTGCAATATAACCTTTTAATTTAAATACAGTCAGCATTAAAATAAAGAATATAATTGGAATAGCTGCGACTACTGCTGAGATCCATAAATTATTTAAAGGATCATAAAGTTGATTCCAAACAGTCATGTGAATTCCATCTCCTTTGAAAAATTAAATTGTTACTTTGATACTGTTAGTATAATCGATAGTTTGTGAAATGAATCACAAAAATGTGTCTGTTTTGTGAATTGAACAAATAAAACGCTTTCTTAAAATTGATGTGTTCACATTTTCGCCACATTGTTAAATGTTCAAAAAAGGAAGTTAGGGCGAAAAGGGTTGAGGTGTGGAAGTCACGAACTGAAGCATAGGCGGTGCTATGATTACGAGGATTTTTTACATAACCTCTACCATGTATGATCAATCAATAGATAGAAAAGAGGCATCATCGTTAGCTTCTTCAAAATATAATGATTTATACAGTGTTCAAAAAAACTGATGGTTATGAGTAAGTACATATATATAAAGAATGCAGTGAACAAATATTTCAAACCTATCCAAGTCAATGTTTCCGCGAAAGGAGAAAGAATCCCGTGTTATTTACGATAATTCCGCGAAACAACGGATTCATTCTAACTGGTAATAAAATTAGATTGACACGGAAGAAGTATATTAGGTAAAGTAAGGGTAATTAAATAGGAAATCCACTAGGGGAGCCATTTGGCTGAGACAATTTTTTTGGACCCTTGGAACCTGATCTAGTTCACACTAGCGTAGGAAAGTGGAGTCGGCAAATTAAGATTAAATGTACATTTATTAGATAAAAAGCCACTCCATTACAGGGGTGGCTTTTTTGTTGGATAAAAACTCAAATAAGAACAATACGAGGAGGAAAAAACATTGAAGTTTTCACAACAATTACGCAAGGAAGCAGATAGCATTTTTCATGCTATATTTGAACATCCATTTGTTCAAGGAATCGCAAAAGGAGATTTAAAGGCAGAGCAGCTTATTCATTATGTAAAACAAGATTTTGAATACTTAAATTCCTTTATTCAAATTTATGGAACAGCTATTTCCAAATGTGACAACAGAGAAGATATGGAAATGTTTAATGAACAAATTTCCTTTATTTTAAAGAGTGAAATTCACCCACATAATAATTTTTGCCAAGTAGCAGGCGTTTCATATGAAGATTTGCAAGGTTTTCCACTGTCGCCATCTTCTCATCACTATATTCGCCATATGCTTACTGTTGCACAGCACGGTTCAATTGCTGATATTATCGCGGTGTTATTGCCATGCCCTTGGACGTATTTAGAGATTGGAAAAAAACTGTTGAAAGAAGTGAACCCAGAACCATCTCATCCATTTTACGACTGGATCCATTTTTATGGAGGAAGAGATAGTATGGATACTCTTACAGATAAGTTTTGTGCTCGTTTAGATGAATTAGTGGAACATGCAAGTGAGGAAGAAAAGGAAAAAATGAAAGAATATTATTTATTAAGCTGTCAGCTTGAATATAAGTTTTGGGATATGGCCTATACATTAGAAGATTGGCCGGTAAAAATGGGGGTTGCTAACGTATGAATTGGAAAATAAAAGAGGTTGTCTTATTAGTAGTATTATCTGTTGCTTGTGGTGTTGTATATCTTGGATGGTCGACATTATGGCTTCCTATTTCGGGACTTGTTGGACCGGTGGGCGCTGAGTTTATGTTTGGAATATGGGTCATTGCCAGTCCAATTATTGCTTATATCATTAGAAAGCCTGGAGCTGCGCTGATTGCGGAAGTAGCTGCTGCAGCTGTTGAGCTTTTTACAGGCAGCCATTTTGGTTTAGGGGCATTATTAATTGGTATTTTCCAAGGAATAGGATCAGAAATAGCTTTTGCGATTTTCCGTTATAAAAAATACAATGCACTTGTTCTAATGCTTTCTGGTGCATTCGCAGGGATTGTCAGTATGGTTTATGCAGTAATAGCATATGGATTTAACTATTATACAACAGGGGTTTTAATTGCTACACTTGTCATTCGAATTGTTAGCGGTATGCTCTTAGGTGGTTTATTAGGAAAAGTAATTGTCGATGTTATCGCGAAAACAGGTGCTTTGAATCAGTTTGCGATTAAACAGCAACAACGCAATAAGGATGATCAAAATGACTTCGTTGTTAGGATGTAATCACCTTTCTGTTCGCTTTTTTAACCAAAAAGAGAAAGTCTTGGAAAAAATAACTGTTTCTTTTCAAGAAGGAGAAAAGGTATTAATTCTCGGTCCCAGCGGAAGCGGGAAATCTACCTTGCTGTCTGTGTTTGCCGGCATTATTCCAGAGCATATTGAAGCAGAAGTTAGTGGAGAAGTGACTAGAAAACAAAATATCGGCGTCATGTTTCAAGATCCAGACGCTCAATTTTGTATGCATCGTGTAGACGAAGAAATAGCGTTTAGTTTAGAAAATAGAAACGTTCCAAGAGAAGAAATGGACGATATTATTGTGAATATGTTGGAGCTTGTCGGGTTAGATATTGACCCGACTACGCTTATTTCTACATTATCTGGTGGAATGAAGCAGCGTTTAGCATTAGCCTGTTTGTTGGCGTTAAAGCCAGATGTTTTATTTTTTGACGAGCCAACCGCACAGCTGGATCCGTTAAGCCGGATGGAAATATTTACATTGTTGAAAGAGACAGCAGAAAAAACGAAGCAAACGATGATTTTTGTCGAACATGTATTAGATGGCTGCATAGAGTGGATGGATCGTGTTATTTTGTTGAATTCAAATGGACAGATCATTGCTGATGGAAAACCTGCCGATATTCTCATAAATTACGAAGCGCAAATGGATGAAGCAGGGATATGGAAACCGAAAATTTTTCCTCATACATGGCAGGATATTATCCAAGATGAACAACATCCTATTTCGAAAAAGCTGATTGAGCAGCTGGAAACAAGGCAAAATAAATCAAGTTGCAAAAAAGAAGAAACAGCTCCCGTTATTGAAATAAAAGATTTGGCTATTCAATACGGAAAAAAGCCGGTGCTTCAACATATCGATACAACCATTCATAAAGGTGAGTGGGTTTCTATCATTGGGAAAAACGGCAGTGGAAAAAGCACCTTTTTAAAAGCAATCGCTCAATTATTGAAAAGAAAAAGCGGAGACATCCGGATACATGGCAAAGAACTAAAACGATGGTCTGATAAAGAGCTTTATAAAACGGTAGGATTTGTTTTCCAAAATCCTGAGTTGCAGTTTATTAATCAGACTGTATTTGAAGAAGTCGCTTTTTCTGGGAGGCAGCAGAAGTGGAGTGAAGAAGAGATCTTCACACAAGCAACGAGTATATTAACAGAATTCGGGTTAAAAAAGCATCGTGATTTTCATCCATTTACATTAAGCTTTGGACAAAAAAGACGGTTGAGTGTTGCAACGATGCTGCTTTTAGATCAGGATATTCTGCTACTAGATGAGCCAACGTTTGGCCAGGATAGAAAATCAGCGCAGCAGCTGCTTGATCTATTAAAAAGGAGACAAGAAGAAGGAACGACCATTGTGATGGTAACGCATGATATGGATATAGTAGACCGTTATTCTGATAGAGTTATCTTGTTTGAAAATGGGGGAATTACTTATAATGGCGATCCATTTTCCTTCTTTCAAACTGCGACTTCTATGAAAAACTCCAGTATTCTTCCACCTCTTCCATACAAATTTTTAATGGAACGAAAGGGGGAGAAACATGTTAACGGGCAATCAATCTTATCTATCCACCCTTAACCCAACGATAAAATTAGCAACGCATCTTATCCTTATGTGTTTGTTAATGGCGATAACAAATCCGTTAACGACACTGGCGATTTGGATTTTTACGCTTATTATCGGAATTAGTATTGGCGGCTGGAGGGCTCCATATTTAGTAAAAGTGTTATTGCCTTATACGATCTTTTTTGTGCTTACCTTTTGGATGATAGCAGCGTTTGGCAAAGGGGACCATGTCCTAATGGAATGGGCATGGTTTCGCATCACAGAAGAGAGTGTAAGGAACGGACTAACAATCGCGCTGCGTATGTTTGGATTTGTCACAATCAGTTTATTATTTACTTCAACAACAGATTTAAATTTATTTGTCATGAGTCTTATCCAACAATGCAAATTATCGCCAAAATGGGCGTATGGCTTTTTAGCTGGATTTCGCTGCATTCCGATGTTTCAAGCAGAACTAGCGCAAATAAAGGACGCCCATCGAATTAGAGGATATAAGCATCATGGCAGCTGGAGAGCGTTTATGCGGTATATGGTTCCACTGTTATTACAGGCGATTCGCAAATCAGAAAGAATGGCAATTGCGATGGAAGCACGAGGATTTACAGGAACAAGGGAACGAACCTATTACCGATCCCCAACGGTTTCTAAACGAGACTATGTTTATTTTGGTGCAGTATTGATGATAGCAGCTCTTATAATATATATAGTATAAAGTTAAGTTGCATGAAAATTAGAGGATGTAAAAAGCAGTTTATCCCTTTATCCGAGGATAGACTGCTTTTTTTCATTAGGCTATTTTCTCAAAATTAGTTGTTTTTTACATGAAAAATTGAAGAAGAATTACTCAGCAGACTGAATACACGTAGACTCCTGTGGGAATGCGAGAAAGACGAGACCCCACAGGAGCGTATGCGACGAGGAGGCTCGACGCTCGCCCACGGAAAGCGAAGTGTATTCAGTCTGCGAATTTAAAAGCAACAATCTATACGAAAACAGCCTTTCATCAAGAAAGAATATTAAATCGTAATAATTACAATTTACAAACGGTAGAATATATATTACGATAATCAAGATAAAAATAAATGTTTATCATTAAAAAGAGAGATAGGTGGAAAAATGACTCACCGTTATTATTTATCTTTAGCATTACCGCTGATTTTTGCTACTATTACCGTTCCGCTGCTAGGTGCAGTGGACACTGCCGTTGTTGGACAGCTCCCTAATCCTGCTTATATAGGTGGTGTAGCAGTAGGAACCGTCATTTTTAATACGATGTATTGGCTATTTGGCTTTCTTCGTGTCAGCACTTCTGGGTTTGCAGCACAGTCTTTAGGGGCAAAGGATCCTTTTCAAAGTGCAATGGCGTTTATTCGTCCGCTTTGCTTAGCAATTATTATTGGACTGTTTTTTATCATCCTGCAAAAACCTATTTTGCAAGCTTCTTTACATCTTCTTGGGGTACAGGGAAAAATAAAGGAACTTTGTGCTGTTTATTACCATATTAGAGTATGGGGAGCTCCTTTTGCGCTAATGAATTATGTTGTAATTGGCTGGTTATTAGGGATGGCTCACATAAAACAAACAGTGACCATTCAATTATTAATGAATATCTTTAATATCATCATGGCAGTTGTACTTGTTTTGGTGTTTCATTTAAATGTGGCTGGAGTAGCATTTGCAACGCTTTCAGCAGAAATAGTGGCATTTGGCATAGGCGTTTTTATTTTAACAAAAAATAAGAAATTACGTTTAAATTATTCTTGGAAAGAATTAGCATCTCATTTATCCGATCGAGAACCTTTAAAAAAAATGTTTATCGTCAATCGGGACTTATTTATTCGCACCATTTGTCTTTTAGCTGTGTTTAATATTTTTACAGCAAAAGGGGCTGCATATGGTGAATTAGTATTGGCTGCAAATGCTATTTTAATACAAATTCATTATATAATGGCGTATCTTTATGATGGTTTGGCCAATGCTGCTAGCATCTTAACTGGGAAAGCTGTTGGAGAGCGGAATAAAGATTTATATCAAGCTACAGTCAAAAAAGCCTATCAATGGTCTATTCTTTTCTCCATTACGATAGCTATTTCTTTTTTTATTGGAAGAGAAGCAATCATTCCTCTTTTTACTGTAGTGGATGAAGTAATTAATCTCGTACATCAATATGAATGGTGGCTTGTACTTTTTCCTCTTTGTGCTTGTTTAGGTCTTGTTCTTTACGGTGTCTTTACAGGAGCAACGGAAGCAGGTTTAGTAAGAAATAGTATGATTGGATCTATCCTGATCTTTTTAGCTGTACTTTTTCCTGCAACGTACTTTTGGGGAAATCATGGCTTATGGTTTGCGTTTATTATGTTTAGTCTATTTCGCTCTATCTTATTGGTTTTGTATATGCCGAAGCTTTCACAAAGACTTGCTTTTATGAAAGAGGAATAATATTATAATATATTTTCCATACTTATTAAAAACTGTTCATATAAGTTCATGTTCAAAAAGGAGGATAACTAGAGCGGAGAAGTTCGAAGTAACGAAGAGATTTGCAAGCTTTTGTTCCCGGTCTTTTTGAACACCACCTATAAAAAATGGGAGAAGCAGTACTCAGCAGACTGAATACACGTAGACTCCTGTGGGAATGCGAGAAAGACGAGACCCCACAGGAGTGTATGCGACGAGGAGGCTCGACGCTCGCCCACGGAAAGCAAAGTGTATTTAGGCTGCGCGTTTAAAAGCAACAATCTTTACGGAAACAGCCAAAAAATAAAAGGATGACAAGCGATTGAAAGATAAGAATATTGAGCAAAGAAAGTCAGAGCATATTGAAATATGTTTATATAACAATGTTAACAGCAGCGGAATCACTAATGGTTTGGAGAACTATTATTTTATTCATCAAGCTTTGCCAGAAATAGATTTTCAGGAGATTGATATTAGTACAGACTTCTTAGGAAAAAGGCAGCGCACACCTTTTTTAATCAGCAGTATGACAGGCGGCACGAAAAAAGCCTATGAAATAAATAAAAATTTAGCTGCAGCAGCAGAAGAAAATGGCTGGGCACTGGCATTAGGATCAACAAGATCTGCGTTGGAAAAAGAGGATATGGCATATACTTTTCAATTAAGAAAATATGCACCAACCACTCCGATTATAGCGAATTTAGGTGCGGTTCAGCTCAATTATGGATACGGGATAGAGGAATGTCAAAAAATTATTGAGCTGACAGAAGCAGATGCTCTAGTACTGCATTTAAATTCGCTGCAGGAAGTAATCCAAACAGAAGGAAATACTAATTTTAAACAATTATTGTTGAAAATTAAGAAAGTTTGTTCAAACATACAAGTCCCTGTCGGCATAAAAGAAGTAGGCTGGGGAATCAATGGCCAGCTGGCTAAGCGCTTAATGGATTGCGGCATCCAATTTGTAGATGTAGCTGGGGCTGGAGGAACCTCATGGACAGAAGTGGAAAAGCACCGCTCAACAGACTCGTTAAAAATACTCGCAGCACAAGCATTTGCCGATTGGGGAATACCAACTGCGGAATGTATTATTGATTGCAGAAAAGAAAATGAGTCAGGCGTACTTATTGCAAGCGGCGGTCTGCATACAGGCGTAGATGCAGCAAAGGCGCTTGCGTTGGGTGCGAATATGGTCGGATTTGGAAGAACGATATTAAAAGATGCGGTTGATTCCAAAGAGAAACTGCTTCAAACGTTTAATAGAATCGAATTTGAGTTGAAATTAGCGATGTTTGGTATAGGAGCAGAATCGTTAAAAAATATACACAGGTCTTCATTGAAGAAAAAATAAATGGGATGGCTTTCGTAAAAGAAAGCTATCCCATTTTTAAATATTAGAATTATATGTCTTAAGTTAGATAAGTGTCTAGCTTCAGCGCCTAGCCCCTGTGAAAGATAACCTCTTGTCTCTAAAAGTAAAATACACTTTTTGAGACAAGAGAACATTTTTCTTCGGGGCTGGTCAAGGCGCTTACGCTTTTCTTGTTTTACTATGCCGCCACATTAGAAATAAAAAGTACGGTGCACCAATTATCGATGTTATTAATCCAGCAGGTATTTCAATTGGTGGAAACAGTCCTCGGCCAAGAGAATCTGCAATCAGCACCATTAAAGCGCCGATAAGCAAAGATGTTGGGATAGAATAAATATGCTTGGAACCGACGAGTTGTCGTGCGATATGGGGGCTGATTAAGCCGACAAAACCAATCATTCCTGCAGCTGCTATACTTGCACCAGTTAAAAGGACGGCTGACAGAAGCAAAAGAATCTTCATCCATTCAACTCTTAGACCCAGCCCAACAGCTGTCTGCTCCCCAAGCAACAATAAGTCGAGGGATTTCGACAAGAACAGTACAAATAACACAATAACAATAACCCAGGGCAAAATAAACAGCACTTGTTCCCATGTTCTTCCGAATAAACTGCCATTAAGCCATAAAAGAGAGCTTTGCACATTCGTTTTTATTGCTAATAAGCTTAGCTGAACGGCAGCGCTGCAAAAAGCACTTATAGATACCCCAACAAGAGCAAGTCTAGTTAAGTCTAATCCATTTTTATAGGCAATCACATAAACAGCAAGCGCAGCTAATAACCCGCCAATAAATGCCGCCATTCCAGTATAGGCAATATTTAAGCTCGGAAAGAGAAGAAAAAGACTTACAGCACCAACACTTGCACCCCCGGATATCCCTAATGTATCAGGAGCAGCAAGGGGGTTTTGCAAGACGGTTTGCGCAATAGCCCCAGCGATGGCTAAACCGCCGCCAACAAATAAAGCTAACACAATTCTTGGCATTCGATAGTGAAGGATAATATAGGATTCATTATCACTGCCTAGTCCGAAAAGAGCCAGTATAACAGATGAAGGGCTGATAGGAACAGCTCCTAATCCAATATTCATAATGGATATCAGCAGAAGCAGTATAAACAAAATAACAATAATAAAGATTGGATGAACAGTTTTTAATAAGTTTTGCATTAGGCTTTTTGTCCTTTTTTAGAAGATAATAAAGTATCAAATTTTAGAAGTTAGATAAGTGTCTAGCGCAAGCAGCCAGCCCTTGTGAAAAATAACCCTTTGCCTCTAAAAGTAAAAAGCACTTTTTGAGTCAAATGAACATTTTTCTTCAGGGCTGATCAAGGCGTTTACGCTTTTCTATTTTTCCTTGCTAAATAAATGAAATACGGTGTACCAATTAAAGCCGTCACAATTCCAACTGGTGTTTCAGATGGAAAAGAAATAAACCGGGAAAGCACATCGGCAATTAACAGCAGGTTTGCACCAAATAAAGCACTTAGAGGCAGTATTTTTCGATAATCTACTCCAACTAAAAAACGGACGACATGTGGAACGATTAAGCCGATAAAACCAATTGGCCCTACTGTTGCTACGGTAGATCCTGCCAATAAAACGACTAAAATAATCACCAATACCTTTATCAAAATAATACGTTGTCCAAGCCCTTTTGCAACATCATCTCCTAAAACTAATAGAGACAGGGAGCTTGCTAATAGAAAGCTAGAAAGAAGGGCGATAAAACTAATTGGAAACAGCAATTGTACATCTGCCCAAGTTGTACCTGCAATCATGCCTGCAAGCCAAATCAGGATATTATTGATCGAATCCTCGTTAAATAATAATAATGATTGAGTGCCTGAAGAGAATAGTGCTTGAATAGCGATGCCTACTAACGCAATCTTTACTTCTATTGCTCCTCCTTTAAAAATAAAACTCATCATAAAAATAAGAGAAGCCGCCACTAAACCACCTAAAAAACCACTTCCAATCAGTGCGTAGCCTGTTACAGCAGGAAATAAAACGGTCATTAATACAATCACAAACGATGCACCGGCGTTAATGCCTAACACGCTGGGAGAAGCTAATGGATTTCTTGTGATGCCTTGCATCATTGCTCCTGCAACAGATAAATTTGCGCCAACTAATATCGTGATCAGTAATCTTGGAAGTCTAATATCATGCAGAATAATGGAGAGCTCTGATTCGTCAGGAGAAAAAAGATGATCGAAAATTGAATGAATTGTATAAGAGTAAGCTCCTAATTTTAAAGAAAAATAGGAGGCTATTACTAAAATAATCAAACCAATGAAGCTGATGAAAAATACATTTTTATTAACATTATGCAATCGTGATACACCTCAAATAAGAATGGTTAAGCAGTTGTTCAAAAAGTCCGGGAATCATAGCTGTCGAATCTCTTCGCCTGAGTCGTCACTCCAGTCCTCACGTAGCACTACCTACGCTCCGGGCTTCGTGACTTCCGCGCCTCGACCTTCTCCGCTCTGATTTTCCTCCTTTTTGAACACGCACTTTAAGCGAATTTGGCTTACTTATTATGCACAAAAATATGTTTAAATTCTTCCATTCTATCATTTATTGCCGTAAGACTGCGTCTTCTTGACCAGTCATTGTGGTTTACTTCATATACGTTTCCAGCTTGAACAGCTTGGAGCTTGTTCCATAATTTATCATTTTTTAGTGATTCTTTAATGGATGGCTCGTCCTCATTTATAGAAATAATTAAGGTTTCAGGGTTTATAGTTAATAATTGTTCAACGGTCATCTCTTTCGACGTTTCCTTTTCATCAACAAACGCATAGGGAAGACCAATAGTAGTAAAAAAGCTTGGTGTGAAAAAAGAACTAGTTTGTACTTCGAAAATTCCTTCGCTAAACCCGGCGATCAGCACATCCTTATCTGCTGATTTTATATTATCTTTTAATTGCTGTACATTATTTTCGTGTTCTTCGATTAATTTCTTTCCTTGCTCCTCTTTCCCTAATGCTGTTCCAATCGATTTCGTATTTTTTAGGACAGTGGAATAATCTGCGGCATCATCTTTTAATGCTACAGTTGGTGCTATATTGGATAATTCTTTATAAATGCTTGCATGTCTATCGCTATCTGCAATAATTAAGTCAGGATTTAAGGTGCGAATTACTTCTAAATTTGGCTGTGCTCGTGTTCCGACAGAAGTATACCCTTTAATCTTATCATAAATATTTTTTGCAATTCGCTCTGGGCGGTCATCATCTGCTACGCCTACAGGAATAACATCAAATGGAACAACAGTTTCTGTTAAGCCAAGCTCTAATGTAACCACTCGTTTTGGATTTTCTGGAACATCTGCTGTTCCGAGCTCATGGCTAACGGCTGTTGTTTTTTTGCTTTTTGTTGTATTATCCTTATCATCTTCTGCATTTCCGCAAGCAGATAGGATGAAGATAAAACAAAGAAGTATACTATAAGACCATTTTCTTTTTAATACAGCTTTCATTTGCATTCCCCACTTTTTCTATATTCTCATTAACAACAATGATAATCATTTTCATATAGGGAAGTCAACAGAATTTTAGGACTTTAATAACTTGTGTTAAATGAATATTCGAAATTTTGACGAATTTTTTACACGAAGTAGTAAGATATGAATAGTAAAAAACCATGGAGAATTTATTCACCATGGTCTTAGTCTTTCATTAAATATGTTCTTTTACAGTGTGTTTCACGCGAATTCTTTCCCAAGGTTTTGAAAGCCATCTCTTGCAAGCGAAGCAGCCTCTAAACCATTCATCCATTCCTTGTGCAATCCAAACTCCTAACAAGCCTAGGCCCAATTGAACACCTAATGCATAACTAAGCGCAACAGATATTCCCCACATAGAAATGATGCCAATAACGATAGGGAAACGAACATCACCAGCCGATTTTAAGGAACTCATTAACACAATATTCATTGCTCTACCAGGTTCCGTAAGAGCTACTGCCCATAATATAGGTAAACCAATTGCGATAATTTCGTAATTATTGGTAAACAGTTTTAATATGGGAGCACCAATCAGTGCCATTGCTAATGAAACAACTGCAGAAGCAACCATCGCAATTTTTAATGTTTTCACTCCTCGTTTCAAAGCTCGTTCATATTGTTTCCCGCCAATATAACGAGCAACTAAAAGCTGCGTTCCTTCTGCAATCGCTAAGGTAAATAAAAAACAAACCATCGAAATATTGGTGATATACACTCTGGCAGCTAACGAAGCATCTCCTAAAGAAGCAACAATAGCAGTAATTACTAATTGGGAAAATTGATACGATAAATTTTCACCCGCAGACGGGATTCCAATAAAAAGCATATCTCGAACATCTTGTTTATTGGCTTTAATAATGTCACTTACTTTAAAAGCTAACGCAATTCGACGATATACTAAGTATAAAAGGACAAGTACTGCAAAAGCACGAGCAATAACAATCGTCCAAGAAACTCCGATTACTCCAAATATCGGAAGACCAAATATCCCAAAAATACTAATAGAATAACCGATTACACTTAATATATTCATAAGTATACTAACTATCATGGATTCTTTTGTAAAACCGTGGCTGCGTAATATAGCGCTTAATGCAAGAGAGAGAGATTCTAAGAAGAGGGAAGCACCGCATATGCGGATAAACGTAAGACCGTAATTTAACACTTCACCTTTTATATCAAATAAACGTAATAATGGGTCGCCGAAGATAAGAACGAGACAGGAAACAATAACACCAAACCAAACGTTAAGACCAACCGCTGAACGAGCGAACCGTCTTGCTTTACTAAACTCATTCGCCCCAAGTCTTTGACCAATAAGAATCATGGCGGCAATTGAAGTAACGTTAAACACGAGAATAAAGATGCCTAATAATTGGTTTGCGACACCTACTCCAGCAGCTGCTTCATCAGAATAATGACTGAGCATCAAAGTGGCAATTACTCCCATTCCCAAGTGTAAAGCTAATTCAATAAAAAGTGGCCATGAGATCTGAAAAAGTGACTGTTCCTGCAATTTATTTGTTGATGCGTTCAACCTTAAAATCCCCCTTTGCTTATTAATAATATATTGAAAACATAAGATACATTTTATTCATATTTAACGGAAAGTAAAGAGAAAAATAATAAATTTTTATAGAAATTTTTTCATTTGTTTGAAAGCGTTTTATTTATAGAGGATTTGCCAAAATAAACCGACAGCAAGCGGTTGAAATTACAATTTTCTAAAAACAGCGAAAGCTTTTTTTTCTTTAAATAGCATGTGCTGTTAGCTAGTGGGAAAAGATAGAAATCTATATTGAAAAAATGTAATGATGATTGTCATGACACGTGTTAATATAAAAGATATATTTGAAATCTTATGAATGAAACGAATTTAGGAGGACTTTTATGGAAAAGGATGTTTCAAATCGGAAACTGCTTGGTGTAGCAGGGCTAGGATGGATGTTCGATGCAATGGATGTCGGCATGCTATCTTTTATTATTGCAGCACTTCAAGCTGACTGGGGTTTATCTGTTAAAGAGATGGGATGGATCGGAAGCATTAACTCCATCGGAATGGCTGTCGGCGCTCTTCTGTTTGGAATCATGGCAGATAGAGTTGGCAGAAAGAATGTATTCATTATCACCTTGTTATTATTTTCTATTTGCAGCGGTATATCTGCCTTTACAACAAGCTTAACAGTATTTTTATGTTTACGGTTTTTAATTGGCATGGGATTAGGAGGAGAATTGCCTGTTGCCTCTACATTAGTATCGGAAAGCGTGCCGAAGGAAAAACGCGGAAGAGTAGTCGTTCTATTGGAAAGCTTTTGGGCATTTGGATGGTTATTAGCGGCAGTTATCTCTTACTTTATTATTCCTAAATACGGATGGGAAATGGCCTTATTAATTAGCGTACTGCCTGCATTTTATGCTCTTTATTTACGCTGGAACTTACCTGATTCTCCACAATATACAACAATAGAGAAAAAGAAAAGATTGTCTGCTTTGGCCAGTTTGAAAGCAATATGGTCAAAAGAGAATGCCAAAAAAACAACGATGTTATGGATTCTATGGTTTTGTGTCGTATTTTCCTACTATGGCATGTTCCTGTGGCTGCCTAGTGTAATGGTGATTAAAGGATTTAGCTTAATTAAAAGCTTTGGATATGTACTCATTATGACTTTCGCACAGTTGCCTGGTTATGCACTGGCTGCATATTTAATTGAAAAAGTTGGCCGGAAATTTGTGTTGGTTGTTTTTCTAATCGGAACGGCAATTAGTGCCTTTTTATTTGGAACAGCAGAATCAACATGGCTGCTGATGACTTCAGGCATTTTCCTTTCCTTTTTCAATCTAGGAGCATGGGGAGCTTTATATGCATACACTCCTGAACAGTATGCAACAAATGTCAGGGGAACTGGTGCAGGGATGGCAGCTTCCTTTGGACGGATCGGCGGTGTGCTTGGACCTCTATTAGTTCCGTTTTTAGTAGAGCAGCAAATATCGATAGCTTCTATATTTACATTATTTTGTATTGCTATATTTATCGGAGCAGCTGCTGTTCTCTTTTTAGGAAAAGAAACAAAAAACACAGCGTTATCTTAATAACTCAAACTTCGCACCTTCAAATTCGTTTGCAAATCTTGATAGGACTCGGTTTAAAACAATAAAAAGGGAGGCTTGTTTTTTATTGTTGAGGTTACTTTCCACTACGGGTTGCTTCGCTTTCCGCGGGGTGGGAGCTGAGCCTCCTCGGCTTTGCCTTAACGGGGTCTCAGCCTTCCCATATTTCCCGCAGGAGTCTTCGCACCCTCCGTTACAAGCAACTTGTTTTAAAATAAGTTCTTGTTTTCGAATTTCATTACAAGGTATTATTGCTAAACAATAGTAGCGTTGATTTTTTTTGTTATCATTCAACGTTGTTCTACCAAAATGTGCCGCTTGAGTCTATTTCTATAAAGTGGGTGTTTTTACCAGTTAAGCTACAGCAACTAATTGAGCAAACGGCTTGATTGAAGTGGAAGGTGCGAGACTCCTGTGGGATTAGCGGGTTAGATGAGACCCCGCAGGCGCAAGCGCCGAGGAGGCTCATCACACGCCCCACGGAAAGCGAGCATCCTGAAACGGAAAGCAAGCCCCTATTTGTAAGGAATAATGTTTGCAAAAAAACACCCTAAAAGACTATTCAATCACTCTTTTCTAATTGCTCTAAACCAAGTTATGCCAATACATGAAGAGGAATTTATAACTGCGAAGTTTGAGTTAATAAGAAAAGCGTTTCTTAGCAGCCTGCATACACGTAGACTCCTGTGGGAATGCGAGAAAGTCGAGACCCCACAGGAGCAAAGCGACGAGGAGGCTCTACGCTCGCTAAACGGACGAAGTGTATGCAGGCTGCGCGTTTAAAAGCAACAATCTATACGAAAACAGCCTTGACGAAAAGTAAGTATTTTCTTCCTAATTTTACAAACCATAATGAGGGAAAAAACCCATTTTTATTTAAAAAATATAGAATATAGGATGCGAATTTCTTGACAAAAAATATTCTTCACTATGAATAAATTCTTTTTAATTTCCTACAGAAAGATAGTAGAAGGAGGTAGGAAGTTAGCAATTTTTATTGAAAGATATCGTATTTCTTATCATATTGTTTATATTTAAAAGCGAATTTATAATTTGGAATTAAAAAAAATATTTACATATTCAGAATATTGATGATAATATTACTACACAATAACAATTAGGAGGGGCATAACATGAAAACGAACACAATTTTATTAGTCAATAATACCCTCATAGTATGCTCTTTGGATTAAATAAACCCTACTTAATTTATAGGGAATTGTTTAGTCCAGTTTTTGTTGTTTACAAAACAAGGCGCTAAACAAGCAGTAAAAAACAGTGCCTATCCGATTGTAACCGGACAGGCTCTTTTTATGGGATTAGAGCCATTAATTTAATAGAGGAGAAGAGTAAAATGGATAAGAAAAGTTTTATGGATTATGTGTATAAAGCCTCAACTGGAATGTCAAATGCAGTATTAGTGACATTGGGAATGGGCTTGCTGTTAGAATCAATTGGAAAAGCTTTAGGATGGGATATCCTAATTCATATAGGGTCAGTTGCAAAAGTATTGCTTGCTCCAGCGTTTGGTGCAGGAATTGCTTATCAATTAGGCGGAAATACACTAGTAATTTTCAGTGCGATGATTTGTAGTAGCATCGGAGGAAATGCCGTTCAATTAACGGAAGCAGGTTTAACGATTGTACCTGGACAACCAATAAGTGCTGTATTAGCAGCTGTTATCGCAACAATTGTTGGTAAATACATTAATGGAAAAACAATTTTGGATATGATTGCTATTCCAGCTGGATCAATTTTAGTCGGTGGTTTTGCAGGTGTCGGGTTAGCGTATGTAACGACGCCATTATTAACTTGGATAAGCGAGCAAATTACTCATTCTGTACAAGGTTATCCGTTAATTGCACCAATGGTTATTTCATTAGCATGGAGTATTTTATTAATGACGCCAGCATCTTCTGCTGCGTTAGCGATTGCATTACAACTAGATCCTGTTTCAAGTGCGGCAGCATTAATTGGTTGTACCGTTCAATTTGTAGGGTTTACGGCTATGTCTATTAGACAAAATGATTTAGGCGGATTTTTAGCGCAGTCTATTATTACACCAAAAGTTCAATTCCCGAACTTAGTAAAAAATCCATTATTAATTATTCCACCTTTTGTAGCGGCTGTTATTTGTGCTCCAATTGCAACTTTAGGATTTCATTTTACAGCAACATATGAATTAGCAGGCCTTGGTTTGAACTCATTAATAGCACCTATTAGTATTCTAGCATTACAAGGTATCGATGGATTTTTAATTTATATGGCATTTGGTGTTGTATTGCCAATTGTGATTACATTGCCATTATACTATTTAATTTTAAAACTTGGCTGGGCAAAAACTGGCGACTTAGCGATGAAAGTTCAGTAAGTATTTTATGAAAGCTTAGGGTCATTATTTATGATCTTAAGTTTTTTTTATGTTTTTCTGTGCTTTCCGTTTAAGAGTTTTCATTCATCATTTAAGGAGAATGATAAGTTGCCTTTTAGTACGATTTTTCCAAATATTAATGAATAATACCGCGTGTTAGATATTTTTGTACCAAGGTACCTTTAAAATTACATACATACCATATAGACAGTAGGGTTGGTGAACCATTTGAAATTGTTAATAGCTGAACGTGACAGCAATGAGAGAACGGCAATCGAGTGGCTTATTTCTGTCTACTCACTTCCGATAAATAAGGTATTCACTGTAAGTACTTTAAGGGAAACAATGACCATATTAGAAAAAGAAGTGCCGGATATTCTGTATATAGAATTAGATATGATTCCAAACGAAGAGTGGACTTCAATTACAAAATACGTAAAATATTTCAATCCCAATGTTATTGCTGTCACAGCAGAGGCAACATTCGAACGAGCCAAACAAGCGATTGAATGGAGAAGTGTTGAATTGTTAGTAAAGCCGTTAGATCCTGTGAAAATTAAACACTGTTTACAAACAGCCCTTTCAGTTGCTAATAATCAAAAAACTAACAATAAACCATTAGCTCATGCTAATGAGACTTATTCCTATCATTCTTTATTCTTACAAGAAGAGCAATCTGCTGTGAATGTTGTATTAATGGTGCTTCAGACAGAAAACGTGCAGAAACTTCCAGAGTTAATCAGATTTTTGAATTACTATCCTTTCAGAAAACAACCGGTCATTCTACCATTAATAGATATGGTTGTTTGTCTGTTTCAATCTCCGATTCAGGATATTAAAGAAGAGGCATCAAAAATATTACGAGAATGGGAAGTTGACAGTATTGAGCCGGTAGCGGCAGTGATTGTTCCTTCCGATGCAGGTCACAAAACAATACATGAGATGTATCAAACTGCCCAAAGATTATTGGAGGTTACGTTTTTTATTGGTTATCGACAAGTCATTCTACCCGAATCCACATACGAACGTTGGCAGGAAATAGATCCATTTCTGACTCCAAAGGAGCAGCAGGAATGGATTGAAATGTTAGAACAATTTGATAAGCAAAAATTGAAAGAATGGATGTACAATGAATTTTTATATGTTAAAACACCATTCCCAAATCCAGAAAAACTTAGAACTAGGCTGACGAGTATTTTAGCTCAAATCAGAAGGTTCATGAAAACGAATCAATTAGATCAGCAAGAAACAGAAGAATATTACACAAAAATTTTTACTGATATATTGTACAATCGAGTGTTGTACAGAATTGTACAAGAAATGCTGCTGTTTCTTTACGAACTGATTGATCGTGCAAAACAGGCAGATCAATTATTAAAAAAAGATGTTATTGAAAAGGGAGTTAGCTATATCGAAACTTATTATGGTGATCATAATTTAACACTTGAGAAAGTAGCAAAAGTCGTAAAGAGAAATCCAGCATATTATAGCCATTTATTGATGAAAAAGTATGGCATATCTTTTAGTCAATTAGTGACAAATACAAGAATAAAAGAGGCAAGAAGACTTTTGTCTACAACAGAATTATCCATTAAAGAAATTTCATACCAAGTAGGTTTCTATAATCCAAACTACTTTTCCCGAATTTTTAAAGAATCCATTGGAATGACACCTCGTGACTATCGAAATAATAACCAGGATTAAAACTTGAAAATTATTTAGAAATCTAAAATAAATGCAGAAATCTAAAAAAAACATACTTTGTTCATTTTTTTATTGTCAGAAAATATTACACAATTCGAAAATATTTATTAATTTCCGGAAAGAATGTGTCTATTGTTAGCTATTTCAATATCTTATACTTTTCATTAATTAAAGAAAAGTACAAGCATAGGGAACTATCACTTCACAAAATGCATTACAAAGACTGCATTTTCCATTTGTTTCACTATGCATCTTTCAAAAAGAAATTTTAAAAGTGTGATTTTCTTTATTGTGTTAAAGCGAAAAGTGGGAGGGATATTGATGACATTAGCTACAAAGAAAGACAAAAGTATAAAAACAGTAACAGACAAAAACCAGAAAACACGCAAAGGTGTATTCTGGCCAGCTATTCTAGTTGTAGGGGGTGGGGCAGTTCTTGGAATAGTTAATAATAAGCTATTAACGGATATTTCTATGAATGGATTTGTAGGTTCATTGCGGGGGCTTGGATGGCTCTATCAAATTATATCCATTGTTGCATTAATAATTGTAGCTGTTGTAACGTTTTCAAAGTTAGGGAATATACGTTTAGGTGGAGAAAAAGCAAAAGCCAAATATTCATTTGGAACTTGGTTTGCCATGGCATTAACTGGCGGGATTGCAACAGGTGTCATCACATACGGAGTTAATGAACCAATTATTTACTTTAATAATATTTATGGGGAAATGGAAAAGACGGGAGTGGAACCTGGAACTCCTCTTGCAGCAATCTTTGCGATGGGACGCACTTTTTACAACTGGTCATTTATTCCATATGCAATGTATTCTTTAAGTGGTTTAATTGTTGCATATATGTATTTTAATCGAAAAAAATCATTGTCGGTAACAGCAACTTTAATTCCATTGTTTGGAGATAGAATTACTAAAGGGTTTTGGTCAAATGTAATCGATACTTTATCTGTGTTAGCAATTGCACTAGGATTGGCATCTTCTCTTGGAGCAGGACTGGCGTTGGTTGGATCTGGAATTGAAACAACATACGGTATTCAACAAGGACCTCTTGTGTGGCTTGCTTTAACATTCATCATCACGCTCGTTTTTACTATTTCGTCTTTAAAAGGATTGGATAAAGGGATTCGTTTTATGGCAGATGCCAATGCAAAAGTCTTTTATATTCTGCTTGCTATCCTTTTAATTATCGGACCATTCTTGTATATTGCACGCACATCTACTGCAGGTCTAGGTTACTGGCTACAAAATTTCTGGCAATGGGGTCTTGATCCAATTGATGTGGGTGGAGAAGCTTTAGTAATGTGGTGGACACTGTATGACTGGGCGATTTGGATTGCTTACGCACCGTTAATGGGTATCTTTTTAGCTGCAATTTCATATGGCCGTACGCTTCGTCAATTTATGATTGTTAACTGGATTATGCCTTCTGTATTCAGTATTATTTGGTTTAGTGTTTGGGGAGGAACGGCTTTGCACTGGCAACAGAACAAAGTGGTTGATCTAGCAAAGACAATTACAGATAGCGGAGCAGTAGCAGGATTATGGGCTTTCTTAGGGAATCTGCCTATGGGGATAATTATTATACCAATTGTAATGCTAACATTAATCCTTTCTTTTTCTACGGCTGCTGACTCAATGGTTCGGACAATTTCTATATTATGTACCTCAAATATTAATCATGATAAAGAACCTTCTACTTGGAAAAAACTAGTTTGGGCGCTTTCAATAGGGATTATTGCATTCGTTATGGTTGCTTCTGCTGGCGGAGCACAGGGCGTTGATGGGGTTAAATATCTAGCAGCTCTTGGTGGAACGGCTGTTTTGTTCATCTTTGTGCTGCAAGTTATATCCGCTATTAAAATGTTTTTTATTGATAAAATAGAAAAAGGAGAGTAGGGGGGAAAGTAGTGCTAATAAAAGAAATAAAAAAAGTGACCCTTGGTGGTTCTCTAACAATAGAGGAGTTTATAGCTGTTGCTCGTTTTGGAGCTGATATCGAATTTTCTGTTGACTACTGTAATCGGGTAAAAAAATCTCGCCAACTTGTTGAAAACTGGATAAAAGAAGACAGAGTAATATATGGAGTCAATACTGGCTTCGGTGCTCTGTCTCAGGAATTTATATCTTCAGAAGAAACAGCTCAATTACAAAAAAATATTCTCTTATCCCATGCTACTTCTGTAGGAGAACCGTTAGCAGAAGAAGACGTACGTGCCACAATGCTTATGGTTTTGCAAAATTTAGGTCAAGGATATTCAGGAGTTAGACTGGAAACTTTGGAAATGTATCGCCAATTTTTGAATCTGCGTTTAACTCCGTGGTCTCCACGTGAAGGATCAGTCGGTTATTTAAGTCCGGAAGCCCATATGGCTCTTGTGTTGATTGGTGAAGGAAAAGCATATGTAAATGGGGAGCTTATGCAGGCGAGCGAGGCTTTAGATAAAGTTGGGATAGCACCTATTGTTCTTTCAGCAAAAGAAGGTTTAGCACTTATTAGTGGAACAACAACTTCAACTGGGATTGGAGCTTTAGCATTATACGATATGTTAAAGGCAGTAACAGCAGCAGATATAATCGGTACCATGTCATTAGAAGTGTTGAAAGGAACCATTCGAGCTTTTGACGAGCGTTTGATGAGTGTCCGTCCGCATCAGGAACAAAGAGATACAGCAAAGAATATTAGAAACATGTTAGATGATTCCATGATTGCCAAGAAATATATCAATTACCGCCTGCAGGATGCTTTGTCATTACGTGCTATTCCTCAATTGCATGGAGCTGCTAAAAAAACGCTGCACGATGCCTTAAAAACATTTGAAATAGAAATTAATTCTTGTACGGATAACCCTATTTTGTGGCCGGATGAAGAAGGTATTGGAGCAATTTCGGGATGCAATTGTGATTCATCCTATGTTGGTATAGAGTTAGATTCCATGTGCATTGCAGCCACGGCAATTGGTAAAATGTCAGAGCGACGAAATAATCGTCTTATTAATGGTCAATTTTCTGAATATCCGTCTTTTCTTATTCAAAAGACAGGATTAAATTCTGGATTGATGATTCCGCAATACACGCAAGCAGGTCTTTTAAATGATATGAAGATATTATCTCATCCAGCAACAGTGGACACTATTCCTACTTCTGCCGATCAGGAAGATTATGTCGCAATGGGATATAATGCAGCCAAAAAAGCACGAGAAATAGCAAAAAAACTGGAATATGTATTAGCGATTGAACTGCTGTCTATTTATTCTGCCCATCAGTTTATAGACAATGGTTTGCTGCCAGGTTCCGCCTCTAATGCTGTTTTAGATTTCATTTCTCGTTCTGTGCCAAAAATGGAGGAAGATATATATCTTTATCCTCACATCGAAACATTAAAAGAATTCATTCATTCTGGTGAAATCATAGATTGCGTAGAAAAAGTAATTGGAAAATTACACTAGTAAGGCATTCAAGGCTAGTATTTATAAACATAATATCAATTTACCTTTTTAAAATATCCTAACTTATCGAATAAATAAGTTAGGATTTCCTTTTCTTTAATAAATTTAATGTTATGAAAGAAAATGCCATAAGAAGGAGGGAATTAAATGGAAATTCATTTGGTAGCAAATGATCAATTAGAAGCAAGTGGAATTCGATGGGTAATAGAGTCGCATTTTACAGGTATTCAATTGAAGTTGTGGGATACGATGGTATCTTTTGAAAATGGTGTCGAAAAACAGCAGCCAGACCTCGTTATCTTAGATATGGATGGATGGGAGGATGAAAGTGAAAAGTTTGACAAAATAAGAAAAAGGCTTGGCATGAGATGGATAGGAATTTCATCTGAAAGAATATTTCAAACCGCTTATCGCGCGCTTCGTTTTCGTGCAGAGGACGTTTTGTTCCGTCCCTTTTCCCCAACAGATTTAATTAAACGTATTCAACAGCTGCGTTATCAACTGAAAAATGAAAAGCTTTCCATTTTAAATTATACAGCAGGAGAAGCAGACTTGTTTGATATTGACTACCCGGATCTTTTCTTAAAAGATAGGAAGCATACAAATTCAATAGCAATGGTCGCACTTTTGACACCTTCTTCTGAGACACTTTCGTTAGTATACGACACATTACAACGGTACTCTTTTACTGGGAAGAATCGTATATTTGTTTTTTCTGATTTTATTTTATGCGTACAGGAAAGTAAAGAGGCGGATGTAATGAAAGAAGAGTACTATACTTTTCTTACCCGCTGGAAAGATTTTATAGATGAACCGCTTGCGATTGTAATTAAGATTGCAACAGGAGATGATTCCTTAAAGAATATATACGAGCAAACACGCCAATTAACAAGGAGAATTTTTTTTGAAGGGTATGACATTATTTTAGCGGAAGAAGAACTTTTCTATCGGGAAATGGATCCATTTCTTACTCCTTTAGAACAGCGTCAATGGATTGAAATGCTTGAAAAAAGAGATATAAAGACTATTCGGAGCTGGATAGAAAATGAATTTCTAACTTTTCAGCCTCCATATCCGGATCCGGAAATCATTCGTGTTCGCTTGACGAGTGTTCTGGCACAGATTCGTCGTCACATGAAATCATACAATCTTCAAAGTGCTTACTGGGAAGCAATCTATCATGAAGTTTTTCAGCAAATTGTACACAAACCTGTCATTTATCAAATTGTAAAAGAATTGCTTATATTTGCGACTCGGCTACTTCAGCAAGATCATGAACAGTTACAAGATGGACCACGCTCGCTCGTTGAAAAAGCAAGGGAGTTAATGGAGAACAATTATTGGGATGCTCAATGGAATTTAGCAGCATGCGCTGATGCGCTTCGTGTTAATAAAAGCACTCTTAGCCGCCGATTTGCAGCAGAGTCCAGCCAATCGTTTCGTAATACACTGCACCAAATACGTATTGAAGAGGCGAAAAGGCTATTACAAGAAACAGATTTGTCATTAGAAGAAATTGCACACTTAACAGGTTATTCTCATCAAACTTATTTTAATGCTAAATTTAAATTGCTAGAAAGATGTACGCCTTTAGTTTATCGGTCAAGACTGTGATAGAAAACAAAGAAAGTGAAATAGATTATAAAATAAACAAAAAGATAAATAAATAGTGAAATAATTTATAAAAAAATCATTATATTATAATCCGAATATTAAGTTATTTGTACTAAAATTACTATAACAAAATACAGGAGGTAAAGTTATATGAAGACGATATCTGAAGAGAAAGTAGTGCGTTATCGAGGAACAACTTTAAATACAAAAGGCTGGGAGCAGGAGGCTGTTCTTAGAATGTTAATGAACAACTTAGATCCAGAAGTTGCTGAGCATCCAGAAAAGCTGGTTGTGTATGGTGGAATCGGAAAAGCAGCAAGAAATTGGGAATCGTTTGATCAAATTGTGGCTTCATTAAAAGAGCTAGAAAAAAACGAAACATTACTTATTCAATCAGGAAAACCGGTAGCCATCTTTAAAACACATGAAGCAGCACCGCGTGTTCTTCTGGCGAATTCAAATATTGTTCCTGCATGGGCCAATTGGGATACTTTTCATGAGCTCGACAAAAAGGGGCTGATGATGTATGGGCAAATGACAGCTGGAAGCTGGATTTATATTGGCAGCCAAGGAATTGTACAAGGTACGTATGAAACATTTGCTGAGTGTGCAAAGCAGCATTTTAATGGCAATCTAGCAGGAACGATTACAGTAACAGCAGGATTAGGCGGAATGGGCGGCGCGCAGCCTTTAGCGGTTACGATGGCAGGCGGAGTGGTAATTGGAATTGACGTAGATAGAAGCCGCATCGAAAAGCGTATAGAAACCCGTTATTGTGATGTCCTTTCCGAATCACTTGATGAGGCTATTACTCTAGCAGAAGAAGCTAAAAAAGCAGGAAAGCCGCTTTCGATCGGATTGCTTGGCAATGCTGCTGAAGTGCTGCCTGAAATGATTAAACGAGGTTTTATTCCGGAAATTGTAACAGATCAAACTTCTGCACATGATCCATTAAACGGCTATCTTCCGATTGGATTGTCTATGGAAGAAGGCGCAACACTTCGTGTGCAAAATCCAAAAGAATATATTAAACAATCAAAATCCAGCATGGCTGTACACGTTCAGGCAATGCTGGAGATGCAAAAGCAAGGTGCGGTTGCATTTGATTACGGGAACAATATCCGACAAGTGGCCTTTGATGAAGGAGTAGAAAATGCTTTTGATTTTCCGGGATTTGTTCCAGCTTACATTCGACCTCAGTTTTGTGAAGGAAAAGGACCGTTTCGCTGGGTAGCGTTATCAGGTGATCCAGAAGATATTTATAAGACTGATGAAGTTATCTTAAGAGAGTTTGCTGATAATAAGCACCTTTGCAACTGGATTAAGATGGCAAGAGAAAAAATTGAGTTTCAAGGGCTGCCTGCACGTATTTGCTGGCTTGGGTATGGAGAAAGAGCACGTTTTGGAAAAATTATTAATGACATGGTTGCTTCTGGAGAACTTTCAGCACCAATTGTTATTGGACGCGACCACTTAGATGCAGGTTCTGTAGCTTCACCAAACCGCGAAACAGAAGCAATGAAAGATGGAAGTGATGCAATAGCGGATTGGCCTATTTTAAATGCATTAGTAAATACGGCTGCCGGTGCAAGCTGGGTTTCTGTTCATCATGGGGGCGGCGTAGGAATGGGCTATTCTCTTCATGCTGGAATGGTTGTCGTTGCTGACGGTACGGAAGAAGCAGCTGCACGACTTGAACGGGTTTTAACAACAGATCCTGGTATGGGCGTTGTTCGACATGTAGATGCTGGATACGATTTAGCTATTCAAACTGCTAAAGAAAAAAATATGAATATTCCAACTATAAAATAAAAAGGTTGAGATAATATGACTGAAATTTTATATATTAAACGATCTTCACAAGTAATTACAGTAAATGAAGGCAGTACTAGGCCCAAAAGTGGTCAGGAAATGTCTGAAATTGGTGTAATTGAAAATGGGAGTGTTGTAGTAGAAGGTGAACAAATCACCTTTGTAGGTTCAGATGCTAAAGCTGAGGAATACGTTAGTACTTTAAACGGCCCAGTAACTATTATAAATGCTGAAGGGAAAGTATTAACTCCTGGATTAATTGATCCTCATACTCATATTGTTTTTGCGGGGAGCCGTGAAAAAGAATTAGAAATGCGCCTAAAAGGTGCAAAATATATTGATATTTTAAAAGCAGGTGGCGGTATTTTACAAACTACCACTAAAACGAGAGAAGCTACTGAGGAGCAGTTAATTGAAGAATCGAAGAAGCGTTTGAATCGTTTTCTTCAATATGGAGTAACGACTATTGAAGCAAAAAGTGGATATGGATTGACAGTAGAAGATGAATTAAAACAACTAAGAGCTGCTAAAAGACTAAATGAACAGCATCCTATTGATCTTATTTCTACTTTTATGGGAGCTCATGCAGTACCAGTTGAATACAAAGAAGATCCTGATAAATTTGTGCAACTTGTGGTGGAAGAAATGCTTCCACAAGTTGCACAGGAAAAACTAGCAGAGTTTTGTGATGTGTTTTGTGAAGAAGGTGTATTTACGGTTGAACAGTCTGAATACATTCTCGAAGAAGGAAAAAAACTGGGGTTGGCGCCAAAAATCCATGCGGATGAGATTGTCCAATTTGGCGGTGCAGAACTAGCAGCAAAAGTAGGAGCTGTATCGGCCGATCATTTGTTGCAAGCTTCAGATAATGGAATTCGTCAAATGGCAGAGAAAGGTGTTATTGCTGTTCTACTTCCCGGTACTGCTTTCTTCCTAATGGCAGAACCAGCAAATGCTAGAAAAATGATTGAAGCTGGAGTTCCAGTAGCTCTTTCAACGGATCGAAACCCAGGTTCATCACCTACTGAGTCATTGCCGTTTATTATGAATTTAGCTTGTCTTACAATGAAAATGACTCCAGAAGAAGTTTTAACAGCTTGTACGATTAATGCGGCGTATGCCATTAATAAAGCAAACGAAATTGGAAGTATTGAGATTGGCAAGAAAGCAGACCTTGTTTTATTTGATGCGGTCAATTATCAAACGCTTCAGTATAATTATGCCGTTAATCTTGTTGATACAGTAGTGAAAAATGGAAAAGTGGTTGTAGAAGGTGGGGCTATTATTGACAATTAAAAATCTTTGCATCAATACTGCCCGACTGAAAAATAACATTGAAGAACTTGGACAATTTGGAAAGAATGATAAAGGTGGCCTTGATAGGACTACCTTTACTCCTTCTGAATTAGAAGCAAGAGACTGGCTAAAAAAACAACTGCATGCTTTAAAGCTAGCTGTAAGAGTAGATCAAGCGGCAAATATATGGGCAAAGCGTGTTGGAGAAGATGAAGCACTCCCTAGTATCGCATTTGGATCGCATATTGATACGGTCCCGAATGGTGGGAAATATGATGGAGCTTTAGGAGTATTAATTGCTCTTGAAATAATGAAGGTGCTGGAAGAAAATCAAATTTCAACACGTCACCCGCTAGAATTGGTTTCTTTTAGTGCGGAAGAGCCGAATCCTTTTGGTTTATCCACCTTTGGCAGCCGTGCAATCAGTGGAAAGTTAAAGCAGGAGAATATTACACATGTAACAGACTCAGAAGGAACAAAGTTAACCGATGCCTTAAGAAGCGCTGGTGGGGATCCAGAAAATTTTAATAAATCCCTACGTAAATCAACAGAGTTAAGTGCATTTTTAGAGGTGCATATTGAACAAGGAAAAAGGCTGTTAACTCGTTCAATTCCTGTTGGAATAGTAACCGCTATTACAGGGATTTACCGTGAGGAAATATCCGTATATGGAGAAGCAAACCATGCTGGCACTACTATTATGGAAGATAGAAAAGATGCTTTGCCAGCAGCCTCAGAGATTATTCTGGCATTGGAAAGCATTGGACGTAATCATCCTTCTACTGAAGTAGTTGGAACGATCGGAAAGATAGAGGTTATTCCTAACGCACCGAATATTATACCTGAAAAAGTAAACATGGTTTTAGAAATTAGAGGTAAGTTGTCATCAGAGATTTATGAAGTAGTAGAAGAATTAAACGCTCATTTTAAGAGAATACAAGAAAGTCGGCCCGTTCAGATAGAGCGGAATATTATTTTAGACCAATCTCCCGCTCCTATGGATGAAACGGTTATTAAAACGCTTCAAAAATGTGCGGAATCATTAAACTATCCTTCTTATTTGCTTGGAAGCATGGCAGGGCACGATGCTACACATATGGCGTCTTTAACGAAAAGCGGGATGTTATTTGTTCCAAGTTTAGAAGGAAAAAGTCACTGTCCGGAAGAAGAAAGCCGAATGGAAGATATTGAAAAAGTGGCGAATGTGTTATTGCAGACGATTCTTTTATTAGATCAAAAACTTGATATATAAAGGAGATATGAACATGAGTGTTTTATATATTGCTGATTCTATATACGTAAATAATCAGTTTAAAAATGATCAAGGAATCTATGTAATGAATGGAATAATTAAAGAAATAGGGCCCAAAAACAAATTGCTGGAAAAGTATAGAGGAGTTCAAATCGTTGATTGGAAAGGAAAAGCAATTTTACCTGGAACGATTAATGCCCATAATCATTCCTTTCAAAGCCTATTGAGAGGGATTGCAGTTGACCGTCCATTTCTAGAGTGGCGTGACCAGGCACTTTATCGCTATACACCATTTTTAGATGAAGAAGCAATCTACACTGGAGCGTTATTTGCGTTTGGAGAAATGCTAAAATATGGCGTAACAACAGTAAGTGACTTCTTTTATGTGCATAATGGCGGAACGGCTACAGATGAAGCTGTTATTCAAGCTGCCAAGGATTTGGGAATTCGTCTCGTTTTTGCGCGTACAATGTATGACTGGGATGGTGCTCCTAAAAGTTATCGTGAAACGGTTAGTGAGGCAGTAGATAGAACTAGGCAATTAGCGATTAAATATCAGGGAGATCCGATGGTATCTATACAGCCAGCACCGCATAGTCCGCATGCAGCATCTCCTGAAATGATTAAAGCTGGCCATCGTTTGGCAAAAGAATTAGGTACGCCATTTCATATTCATGTTGCAGAAGAAACATTTGAAGTAGATGAAACTCTTGAAAAGTATGGGTTAAGACCTGTTCATTATTTAGATTCACTAGGAGTTGTTGATGAAAGCATGATTGCCATCCATCTTGTTTGGCTGGATGATAGCGAAATCGAATTATTGGGACGAAAAAAAGCTGCTTTAGCCTATTGTCCTTCGAGTAATATGTTTTTATCAGACGGTGTGACTCGTATTCCTGATTTACTTCAAGCAGGCGTACGCATCTCATTAGGATCCGATGGAGCTTGCAGTAATAATCGTATTAGTATTTTTGAAGAAATGAGAATGTGTTCTCTTCTTCAAAAGGTAACTCGATTAGATGGAACATGTATAAATGCCAAGCAGGTGTATGATATGGGTACGAAAGTAGGAGCTGAGCTACTGAACCTTCCTACAGGAGAAATTCGTGAAGGATTGAAAGCTGATTTTGTCACTTTAGATATAAATGATCTTTCTCTTTCGCCTAAGTCAGAATTATTTGCGAATGTGGTTTATTCCCTTCAGCCAAATGCCATTATTGACGTAATTGTAGATGGGAAGCTGATCGTAGAAAACCGAAAAATCACAACTGTTTCTGAACAAAGCATCGTCAATCGAGTGGATAGCTTAATGGAAAAGTGGAAGAGCGTAACAAAATGAGTCTTTCTTTCGGTATGAGTGTCGTGATAAAGCAATAGCTTCAAAAATCTTCAAGGAAATTCAACAAATTTCTTTGAAAATAGGAGAAGATTTTGCTGCTATTAATAAAGGGGCGAGGATAATATCTTACTCAGTAAGAACCATTAAAAAAGAAGATCAAACTATAAATTTATGGACAGGCGGAACAACAACAGAGCTAGCTATTTTTCCTGAAAATACAGATTATTACAAACAAAATTTCTTATGGCGACTAAGTGTTGCAACAATTGATGAAGAAGAGTCTTTGTTTACTTCCTTACCCGGTGTCCAGAGAATCACCATGATAATAAATGGTGAAATGCACTTGGAACATGCTGGACATTATCGGAAATTTTTAAAACCATTTGATCAAGATACTTATAAAGGAGAATGGACTACCCGGAGCAAAGGAAAAGTAAAGGATTTTAATATAATGTTAAGAAATAATTATCAGGCGGAAATGGAAACGATAAATCTTGAAGCTGGTACACAAAGAGTTTTTAATCTTAAAAATAAATCTTCCTTTGATAAAGTAACAGACTTTGTTTATTGTATACAAAGCAAAGTTAGAATAAGAATTTCTGAAGAAAAACCATTGGTGTTGCAAGAAGGAGATTTATTGCTAATAAACAGAAATGTAAAAGAAGAATGGAATATTGACTTATATAACCAGGGCAATGAAAAACTAACATTAATTAAAGGCGAGATATTTATTTAGTAGTAAAATATTTAATTCCATGACCATTATATGAAAATTTCTATTTTATAAACATGAAACCCTTACTTGTTCGGTAAGGGTTTTTAAGTGTTCACGGTGTTTATTTAGAATGAATAAGGACACTGTATAAGGGAATATTAAAAAAAGAAAAATTTATTGTGAAAATCATCACAAAAAGATTGTATAAAATAAAATAATATGTATAATTAAATTATGAACATTTTGTGAATGGAATCACAATATATGTGATTGTTTTCACTATATAAGTGAATATTTTCACAATCGCTTAATGTTTAAATTCATTACAAAAGGAGCTTTTTAAATGAAAGTAATTGTAATTGGATGTACTCATGCAGGAACAGCAGCAGTTAAGACATTAGCAAAATTAAACCAGAATATAGAGATTACTGTATATGAGAAAAATAATAATGTATCTTTTTTATCATGTGGCATTGCATTGTATGTTGGAGGAGTAGCAAAAGATGTCAGCCAATTGTTTTACTCTTCTCCGGATGAATTAACATCTCTTGGTGCTCAAATGTTTATGGAGCATGAGGTATTAGAGGTAGATACGGATAAAAAACAAGTTGTCGTAAAGGATTTAAAAACAGGCGAACAAAAAGTGGATAGCTATGATAAATTAGTGATGACAACAGGCTCTTGGCCAATAATTCCTCCGATTGAAGGAATTAAATTAGATAATATTTTATTATCCAAAAATTACAACCAGGCAAATGAGATAATCGAAAAAGCAAAAGACATCCAAAAAATAACCGTTATTGGCGCCGGATATATTGGAGTTGAGCTTGTAGAAGCGTTTAAGCTAAACGGAAAAGAAGTGACATTAATAGACGGAGTAGATCGAATATTAAACAAGTATTTAGATAAAGAATTTACCGATATAGTTGAGGAAGAATTCAGCAATCAAAATATTCAATTAGCGCTTAACCAAACGGTAACAAAATTTGAAGGAAATGAACAAGGCAAAGTAACAAAAGTAGTGACAACAAAGGGAGAGTATGAAACGGATCTTGTTATATTATGTGTTGGTTTCCGTCCAAACACAGGATTATTAGCAGGCAAGGTGGATTTGCTTCCAAACGGTGCAATCAAAATCAATGAGTATATGCAATCAAGCAATCCAGATATATATGCAGCAGGAGACAGCTGTGCGGTGAATTATAATCCAACAGGAGAAAAAGTGTATATTCCACTGGCAACAAATGCTGTAAGAATGGGAACGCTTGTCGGCTATAACATTGCTGGGAAGCCGTTAAAATATTTAGGTACGCAAGGTACGTCTGGACTGCATATTTTTGGATGGAGCATGGCTTCAACTGGATTAACGGAAATTACGGCAAAATCGAATAATATTCCTTATGAAATGGTGGAAGTAGTAGAAAATAATCGCCCAGAATTTATGCCAACCTTTGAGGAAATACGTTTAAAAGTATTGTACCATCAAGAAACAAGACATATAATCGGAGCGCAAATTATATCAAAAGCCGATATGACGCAAATGATGAACACATTATCTGTTTGTATACAAACAAAAATGACCATTGATGAGCTAGGCTTTACTGATTTCTTCTTCCAGCCACATTTTAATAAACCGTGGAACACATTAAATCAAGCTGGTCTATTAGCGGTAGCAGAAAGGGAAGAAGCAGAACAAAAAGCGGTGCATATATAAGAAAGGGCGGTTAGATAAACATTTGTTATAAGCTAAACAACTGTTTATTCCAATAAAAAGGGAACTCCTATATATTAGGAAGTCCCTTTTGTATTTTTTATAGGAATCTTAAAGACACAATCGAAAAAAAAGAGAAGATTTGTCTAATAGAAGGCATCTCAAGGACAAAATCAAGGGAAAAAGAGAAGATTTGTCTAATAGAAGGTGTCTCAAAGACAAAATCAAGGAAAATAAACCAAGTTTTGTCCTAGTACCATAATTGAATATTTTACAAGTTAGATAACGGTCCAGCTTCAATGCCTATCCTAAAGAAAAAAATAATCTCTTGTCTCCAAAAGTAAAGAGCACACTTCTGGGCCAAGAGATCATTTTTCTTCAGTGCTAACAATCGTGCCTACGCCTTTCTTACTGTTTCACCGCTGTTTTTATCGAAGCCGGCTTCGAATAGACCATTTTGATCAGATGTCCATAAAAAGCAGCAAGTATTTGTTGGAACAACATGCCGATGACAACTGGTACTGCTACTTGAGGCGGGAAAAAGCTAACCGCCAAAACAGCTCCTGCGCTAATATTCCTCATTCCGCCAGTATAGATCATCCCAATCACTTCATCTTTATTTCTTTTCGTTAATACGCCAAGAATCCATGCGAAAAAGTAGCCAGATAAAGCGATAAAAAAGATAGTTAGTGCAATTTGAATAAACTTTTTATCAATATGGCGTAAATAGGGAGCAACAACAGAGCTATTAATGCCAACAACTGCTGCTAAACCTAGCTTTGAAAAAGGGGCTAACGTTTTATTCCATTTCTCTGCAACAGACTTGGAATAAAACTGGTTAATGGCCATGCCAGCAATAGAAGGAAGGACAATCATTCCTAATAACCCCTTCATCATTCCCCATACTTCTAGATGAACCGTTTCTCCAACGAATAAAGACATGCTAAAAGGAACAAGAAAAGGAGAAAGCAACGTATCTAAAAGGATAATGGCTAATGTAAGCGGCACGTTTCCTTTATACATCGAAACCCAAATAACACTCGTGATGCCAGTTGGAATAACAACGGCTAATGTTAAACCCGTGATCGTTAATGGGTCATTTTGAAAAAATAAATGTCCAATCGCAAATGCCCATATCGGGGTGATTAGGTGAAGAACAGCTAAAGTTAAAATTAATGATAATGGATGTGTTATTGTATGCTTCACTGATTTGAAGTTAGATGTAAGACTTCCAGTGAAGGTCATTGCAGCAAAAATCCATGGAACTAAAAAGGAAAAATGGTGCAGAAAACTAGATAGAATGACTCCGATAATAACACTTGTAGGAGTTAGAAGCGGCATCCATTTTCCGAGAAATGCATTTAAACTTTGTAACATTTACAGGACTCCAATCGAGATTACTATTCTTCTAAGAATAAATTAGTGTAATTTGTTTCATTATAGCAAAAGAGATCGTACTGTAACGGGAATTTTCGAAATTTTTGTAACTTTTGTTACTGTAACATAATCATTCTTCCTAATACCTAATGTATGTACCATTTTCCACTTAGAATACTTGCAAAACGAAAACATATACATAAAAAAAGTGGTTCTTTTCAAAAGCTCCGATTGGAGGACAGCTATGGTTAAGTTAGAAGTGAGAAATAACAGTAAAGTGTTTAAAAAAGCAGGCAAAGAATTTTATGCTTTACAAGATACAAGCTTAAATATTTCAGAGGGAGCGTTTGTTAGTATTATTGGTCCCAGCGGCTGTGGGAAATCTACCTTATTTAATATTATTGCAGGTCTTATTAAACCAACAACAGGAAGCGTGCTGTTAGATGGAAAAGATATTGTCGGGAAAAATGGTTATGTAGGATACATGCTTCAAAAAGATTTATTGCTGCCATGGAGAACGATTCTTCATAACGTCATTTTAGGTCTTGAAGTAAAAGGAATTTCGAAAAAAGAGGCAAAAGCAAGAGCAATGCCGCTTCTCAAAAATTACGGATTAGGAGGATTTGAACATCATTATCCGGATGAATTATCAGGGGGCATGAGACAAAGAGCAGCCCTTTTGCGTACACTTTTATATGATCAAGATATTATTTTATTAGATGAACCGTTTGGAGCGTTAGATGCGCAAACAAGGTTAAAGATGCAGCAATGGCTTCTGCAAATATGGGCAGATTTTAAAAAAACGGTCCTTTTTATTACCCATGATATTGACGAAGCCCTTTTTTTATCAGATGAAATATATGTACTGACACCGAGGCCAGGAAGGATAAAAGAGAAGATAACCATTTCATTAGAAAGGCCAAGAAATGAGAACACCTTATTAACTACAGACTTTATGGAGCTTAAGAAATATATTTTAAAATTGTTGGAAAACAACGAAAACGAATAAAAAAAGGAAAGGAGAAAAACCAGTGACAACAAAACAAACAAATACCTTTCCATATATTGAAGATGAAGAAGCAGAGGCTAAAAAAAGGAAACGTATTACTTTTTACGGTCAGTGGGCAATTGGTATTTTATTTGTTGTTTTATGGGAGCTGCTGACAAAATGGCAAATCATTGATGCTTATTATTGGAGTAGTCCTACAACTATATGGAAAACAGCATTGGTTGCTTTTTCGGAGGGAACGTTGCTTGATGATCTTCTATATACCTCGGCTGCTACCATTTTAGGTTTTATATTAGGCACATTTTTTGGAGCATTGATAGGGTTGTCTTTTTGGTGGTCGTATTATTATTCGAGAATTTCTGAACCATATTTAATTGCCTTTAATGCGGTTCCAAAGCTTGCTTTAGCACCAGTCCTTGTTATTCTGTTTGGAATTGGCTTTAGTTCGAAGGTTGTATTGGCATTTATGATGACGGTTATTGTTACGGCATTAGCTGCATATAGTGGAGTAAAAAGCGTAGATACAGATTTAGAAAAGCTTCTCTACTCTTTAGGAGCAAAAAAAAGGCATGTTTTTACAAAAGTAGTGATTCCAACAAGTATGCCGTGGATTATTAGCAGCTTAAAAATAAATATTGCTTTAGCATTAGCAGGCACGATTGTAGGCGAGTTCATCAGCTCCAGACAAGGTATCGGAAGAATGATTTTATATGCCGGACAAATCTTGAATATTAACCTTGTTTGGGTAGGCGTTGTCGTTTTGTCCATTCTTTCTATCGTTATGTATCTTGCAACCGTTTGGATTGAAAAGGTATTGCTAAAAGGAAGACATGGAAATTAACAACAGGTAGTAAAAAGAAAGGAATGCAATACCATTTTACAAAAAAATGAATATCTCTGTCGTTGCAAAACACGAAATACTCTCTATAAAACAACCACCCACCTCTTACTATTCCCACTTCTTAATAGACATAAATATACCTTTCTTTTTTATTTTATGGCTATGTTAAAGCTCATTGTTGATTTTGGCACTATGTTGATTGGAGCGGAAATCAACAGGCAAGTTTAACAGAGCCTATTATATATATAAAAAGGGGGATTTACGTTGAAAAAATGCAAGCTGTTGTTTATTGCTTGTCTAGGTTTTATGCTTTTACTTGCAGGGTGTACAAATGACAAGAAGGAGCCCGCTGATGGAAAGAGCAAGGGATTAAAAAAGATTGTGATAGCCGAACCTGTGCACTTAATTGGTTATTTGCCATTATATGTAGCAATAGAGGAAGGATATTTTAAAGAGGAGGGGCTAGATGTAGAAGTGATTACGGCAACAGGAGGAGCGCACGTGACATCCGTTGTCAGCGGAGATGCGTGGGGAAACATAGGAGGACCTGAATCGAATCAGATGGCCAATACAGGAAGTTCAGATCCGATTGTATCTGTTGTGAACGTGGTAAATCGGGCAAACGTATACTTAATGGGGAATAGCGATGAAAAAATAGACAGTACAAATAAAGAAGCATTAGCAGACTACTTAAAAGGAAAAACAATCGCAGCAGGCCGTTTTGGCGGCAGCCCAAATTTATTAACAAGATGGCTGTTAATGGATTTAGGATTAGATCCAGAGAAAGATGTTTCGTTGGAAGAGCCGGCTGATGCTGGTGCGGTCGTTTCGTTAGTAGATTCAGGCAAAGCAGATATTGCAAACGGTGCAGAGCCGCAAATAACTGAGGGCATCAAAAAAGGGGTATGGCAAGAGCCGTTTTATAGTTTCGCTAGCTTAGGAGATTATCCATATTCCGTATTAAGTGTAAAACAATCTACGATAGATAAAAATCCGAAAACAGTGGAAAGCTTTGTAAAGGCTGTTTTAAAAGGATTAAAAGCAGTCAATGAGAATCCAGATTTAGCAATGAAAGTATTAAAAGCGGAATTTCCTTCGACTCCAGTAGAAAGTTTACAGGCATCACTGGACCGGGCATATGCAGACAGCTTATGGAGTAAAGATGGATTTATTTCAAAAGAGTCTCTTGCAAAACCAATGGAAGTGGTAGAAAAAACAGGAGTGTATACAAAGGGGTATGACTACGATAAATTAATCGATATGCAGTTTGTTGAAAAATTATCAAAATGATCATCCTAAATACACTTTTCGGTTCATAGAAAATAGGTTAAGATTAAAAAATAAGCAAAGTATTGACTACTAGGGGTGCCAGTGGCTGGCTGAGAAAAAAACAAACCGTTTTTTAACCCTAATAACCTGATCTGGATGATGCCAGCGTAGGGAAGTAGTGGATGATTCTCTATTTCTTGTTGACTAAAAGTCAGGTCTTTTTGGACCTGGCTTTTTTTGATGGTTACAGTCAATATCCAAAAAAGTGTGTTTCTTTTCGACCGCTTTTCGCTTAAATAATTGTAAGTGAGGAATAAATAGGATGAAAAAAGTAAATCAGCTAGTATTAATGGCTTTATTTACAGCAATTGGTACATTCGGTTCAACTGTTCTTTGGTTTCCAGCAGGAATTGCTAAAGCATACCCAGTCCAGCACGCATTAAATGTCATAGCAGCTGTACTGTTAGGGCCTATCCCTGCAGTTATTATTGCTTTTATGACATCTTTATTAAGAAATCTTATGGGGACAGGGTCGCTGTTGGCTTTTCCAGGAAGTATGATTGGTGCATTACTTGCCGGGTATTTGTATCACAAAACGGCAAAAACGTATTTCGCTTCGTTAGGAGAATTTATTGGCACAGGAGTTATTGCATCTTTAGTGGCAGTACCTTATGCAAGTATTTTGATGGGAACAAAAACAGGCGCCTTTTTCTTCTTGCCTTCTTTTGCTGTCAGCAGTTTAGCAGGCTCTATTATTGGTTTGTTATTAGTGAATCGATTAGTAAAAATGAAAAATATTACATTAATAAAGCAAGGTTAAGAAATGAAGGACTTTCCTAAAGTCGGATAACCGAATTTTGGGGAAAGCCCTTTTTTTATTAAAAACGAACTAAAGGAGTCTTTGTATAATATATTAGTATACTATTAACGTTTATGACTGACTTAAATATCTTTTGTTGAGGCAATAGATAACATAATAGTTAAATAGTTTTTCCTCTTTTTTCAAGAATAATACATCTTTTCACCTATTTTTGTATGATGAAATGGGGAAGGATGTAAGTGAAAATGAATCTAAAGTAGTGTGTTCAGCAAATCTAATTTTGAAATATTTCGTAAATAAATATAGTCTTTTGATTTTTTTTGTAGATTTTACTCTAGATATTTCTTTATCCATTTTTTCGATATTATTTAACAAAAAAACAGTAGAAATAATAATTTGAAAAGTATTGTCATGAATTTAGAATGGGGATTATAATGACACGTAACGTTAGAAAAAGTCACATGATTAGTTTTATGACGAGAGTTTATTTATGGGTGATAATTGTTGATTACGTTAGCCCTTCATAAAATAGGAGATAATAAAGGTGGAATGGAAATGTCAAATCATAAAGAAAGAGTGGAAGAAGATTTCTTAGGAACGAAAGAACTTCCTATAGATGCATATTATGGTATACAAACGTTGCGTGCGGTGGAAAATTTCCCAATTACGGGATATCGTATTCATGAAGAATTAATTAAAGCTTTAGCGATAGTGAAAAAAGCAGCAGCTTTAGCAAATATGGACGTAAAACGTTTAGATAATAGATTAGGGCATGCAATTGTACAAGCATCAGATGAAATTATAGAAGGTAAATGGCATGATCAGTTTATTGTAGATCCTATTCAAGGCGGGGCTGGCACATCCATGAATATGAATGCAAATGAAGTGATTGCCAATCGTGCGCTTGAATTGCTGGGCTATGGCAAGGGAGAGTATATTCATCTAAGTCCTAATAACCATGTTAATATGTCTCAATCCACAAATGATGCATTTCCAACGGCCATTCATATTGCAACGCTTAATCTCTTAAAAAGCTTGCTACAAACAATGACCTACATGCGTAGTGTCTTCCAAAAAAAGGCGCAGCAATTTGATCATATTATAAAAATGGGGCGTACGCATTTGCAAGATGCCGTTCCAATCCGCCTTGGGCAAGAATTTGAGGCATACAGCAGGGTGTTGGAACGTGATATAAAACGCATTCAACAATCGCATCAACATTTATATGAAGTAAATATGGGGGCAACAGCTGTTGGAACGGGCTTGAATGCGGATCCACGTTATATAGAGAATGTTGTGAAATACTTGGCGAAAATTAGTGGTTTTCCATTAATAAAAGCAGAGCACCTTGTTGATGCAACTCAAAATACAGATGCATATACAGAAGTATCAGCTTCATTAAAAGTATGTATGATGAATATGTCAAAGATTTGTGATGATTTACGTTTAATGGCATCTGGTCCTCGTGCAGGATTAGCGGAAATTACATTGCCGGCACGGCAGCCGGGTTCTTCGATTATGCCGGGAAAAGTTAATCCGGTTATGGCAGAAGTTATCAATCAAATCGCGTTCCAGGTTATTGGAAACGACAATACTATCTGTCTAGCATCAAAAGCAGGCCAGTTTGAATTAAATGTAATGGAACCGGTCCTTGTTTTTAATTTGATTCAATCTATTAGTATAATGAACAACGGATTTCGAGCATTTACAGAGAATTGCTTGATTGGTATTGAAGCAAATGAACATCGCTTGAAAGAGTATGTGGAAAAAAGCGTAGGAACGATCACAGCTATAAATCCTCATGTTGGTTATGAAATCGCAGCGAAAATTGCTAGAGAAGCCATCTTAAAAGGAAAGTCTGTCCGAGAGCTTTGCCTGCAGCATGGGTTGCTAACGGAAGAAGAGTTGAATTTAATTTTGAATCCTTATGAGATGACCCATCCTGGAATTGCAGGCGGGAGTCTTTTGGAAGGAAGTAAGAAAAAAAGCATTCAAAAATGAAAAAATGCCAAACAGGAGACCTATTGAAGGTATCCTGTTTTTTCATGAACCCGCCTATTCTAATTAAGTATTGTTGGATAAGAATGAAACGAGCTAAAATAGAAGGAGTAAGTATGTTACGATAATCAGGAATAATGCTAAACCTACAATGGAAAAGGAAGGAGCAGGCTGATGTCGAATGAGCCGTTAAATCCGTTCCGACGGGAAATGTATGATTCCCTTGAAAGCTTTGTCGATCATGTAAGTGAATTTTTTGGCTGTCCTATTACGTTGGAAGATACTCATCATCGTGTTTTAGTATATAGCAGTCACGGTGAGGAAACAGATATAGTTCGTATTTCTACGATTATTAGCCGTAAAGTTCCCGAAAAAATCATTAATCGTTTGTGGAAGGATGGCGTCATTCCTCAATTGCTGAAAAGCAAAAGACCAATTCGAATTAAGGAGAAAAAAGAAATTGGCTTAGGCAATCGGGTTGCCGTTTCGATTTGGAGAGGGGAAGAAGTAATTGGCTATATTTGGGCGGTCGAAATAAATAATTATTTAACAGAACAGCAAATGAAGCAATTGGAATATGCAGCAGCAGCTGGAAAGCATTTGCTCTCCCGTTTTGGCAAAAGCAAAGGACCATCGAGCCAAGATAACCAGGAGTTTTTTTGGAGGCTGCTAACTGGTCATGTTAAGGAGCAAGAAGCGGAAGTGAAGTTAAAAGAAGTTGGCATTCCTCCATTTGATCAGTTCACCATCATGGTATTCCGATTTAATAACATCATCAGCAAAGAAGTAGAACGACATATTTTCTATTTATTAAAAATAGCCGAAGAAGTAAAAATTTCATTTTCAACCATAGACGATAATGAGTTAATTATTTTGGTCACCCCAATCGAAAAGCGTGTAAATCCATCGATAACGTATAACAAATTTATTCAAAGTTTTCCAAAACATTTAAAAGAAAGATTTGATATTTTACATGTTAAAGGAGGATTTGGTGGAATCTACAAAGAACTTATACATGTAAAGAAAAGTTACAAGGAAGCGAAAACAGTGATAGAAGTTCAGGAGAAGTTTCCTGCTGAAGCAGATTCTTTTTTTAACTATCAAGATTTAGGCATTTATCAATTTTTAGATATTTTATTAGAAAAGAGACTGCAAGACGGGTTTGAAAATATCGCGATTCAAAAGTTAACAGAATACGATCATAGCCATAATACGGAGTTGCTTGCAACTTTAGAAGCGTATTTAGATGAAAGTGAAAGTGTGCAAAAAACCGCAGCGCGTCTCCATATTCATGCGAATACGTTAACATATCGATTAAAAAGAATAGCGGAAATCATGGATGTAAATTTATCGATGCCTGCTCAAAAGTTTATGTTATATTTAGATTTAAAGCTGATGCACTGGCGTAAAAAATAAGGTTTGTGAATTTTCACAAAAGACCTGTTATACTTTTATTCTTTTAAACAATGATAAATATTTCTATCCGCCTTATGATGATGTTAAGAAATCTAACGTAATAACGTGAGGAAACTTTACAAGGAGGAATAAGAGATGATTATTGGTATCCCGAAAGAAATAAAAAATAACGAGAACAGGGTTGCGATTACTCCTTCAGGTGTATCTTTCTTAAAAAAAGGTGGACATGAGGTATTAGTTGAAAATAACGCAGGTATTGGCAGTGGCTTCACTAATGAAGAATATGCAGATGCTGGAGCGAAAATTATCAGCGCAGCAGCAGAAGTTTGGAATGCATCTGACATGGTTATTAAAGTAAAAGAACCGTTAGCATCTGAATATGTATATTTCCGAAAAGGTCTTATCTTATTTACTTATTTACACTTGGCAGCAGAAAAAGAACTTGCTCAAGCGTTGGCGGAAAAAGGGGTCACTGCGATTGCGTATGAAACAATTGAAGTGAATGGAAAGCTGCCGCTTTTAACGCCGATGAGTGAGGTTGCTGGAAGAATGGCAGTACAAATCGGCGCTCAATTTTTAGAACAGCCGCATGGCGGGAAAGGCATTCTGCTTGCAGGTGTACCAGGAGTGAAGAAAGGAAATGTAACGATCATCGGTGGTGGTATTGTTGGCACAAACGCTGCGAAAATCGCGATTGGCCTCGGAGCGAATGTTACATTATTAGATTTGAATCCAGAGAGATTAAGAGAGTTGGATAATCAATTTGGTGCAAGTTTGAATACCGTTATTTCTAATCCAGCAAATATAGAAGAGGCAGTATTGGAAGCAGACTTAGTTATCGGTGCAGTATTAATTCCTGGAGCAAAAGCGCCTAAGCTTGTAACAGAAGAAATGGTGAAGAAAATGTCGCCAGGTTCCGTTATTGTCGATGTGGCGATTGATCAAGGTGGTATTTTTGAAACAGTTGATCATATTACAACGCATGATAATCCAACCTATGTAAAACACGGCGTTGTTCATTATGCAGTAGCGAATATGCCAGGGGCAGTTCCAAGAACATCAACAATCGCCTTAACAAATGTGACAATCCCATATGCGCTGCAAATTGCCAATCAAGGGGCAGTAGCAGCGATTGAAAATAATTATGCTATTAAACAAGGTGTAAACACTTTTGATGGTAAAATTACGTATGCGCCAGTTGCGAAAGACCTTGGCTATGAGTATGTATCTGTCCAAGAAGTGATAAATAATTTATCAAAAACATCTGTTTAATATAAATCTCTAATTTCCATGTAAGGTAAATAAATAACAGCCGGTTTCTCTTGGATCAGTTTAGAAGAGACCGGCTTTTTTGTCTTTTCTCCATTTAACTTCCAAAAAAAATGAAACTATTTTTGAAAAAAAGACGTATATAGAATAGTATGGTATTTTTATACAGCTTCGGTGATAAAACAAAAAATATGAAAAGTCATTATAAAAAGAAAGGAGCAAGTTATGTCTCGATATGCTTTAGAAGTTAAAAACTTAACAAAAACCATTCGAAACAAAACGATTGTAGATTCTGTCAGTTTTTCGGTTGAAAAGGGGGAGGTATTTGGACTGTTAGGACCGAACGGAGCAGGGAAAACGACGATTATTCGAATGATAGTCGGCTTAATAAACAGAACAAAAGGTGAAGTTGTCATTAATGGACACTCTTTAGACAGTTCTTTTGCTCATGCGATGAGCAGCATTGGCGCCATTGTCGAAAATCCTGAATTCTATAAATATATGAGTGGATATAAGAACTTGCGCCACTATGCAAGAATGGCCAAAAAGCAAATAACAGAAGAGCGTATTCGTGAAGTAGCCAAAATAGTAGGGTTAGAGAAGGCGATGCATCAAAAAGTAAGAACCTATTCGTTAGGGATGCGTCAACGTTTAGGAGTTGCTCAAGCGTTATTACATAATCCTGCCATCCTTATTTTAGATGAGCCGACAAACGGACTTGATCCGCAAGGAATAAAAGAATTCCGCAACTACCTTCATGAGTTGGCAGAGCAAGGAATATCCGTGTTAGTTTCGTCTCATTTATTAGCGGAGATGGAGCTGATGTGCCATCGGTTTGCGATTATTGAGAAGGGGGAATTAATCCATATTTCCACAATGGATGAAACTATAAAAGAAGACGAAGAGGATATTAGAGAGGTTATATTTGAAGTAGATCAGCCTGAAAAAGCGCTGCCTCTTTTAAATAATAGTAATATTAAATTTGAATTTGTCACACAGAATAAAACAGAACTAACACTCAAGTTAACGAAACTAGCTGTTTCACTTGTGAACAAGCTATTTGTAGAAAACGATATTTCTGTATATGGCATTAATGTTAGAAAACTAACCCTTGAAGACAGATTTTTAGAGATTACTAGTCAAAAAGGAGAGAAGCAAACGGTATGATTGGTTTAATTCATAATGAACTCATCAAAACATTTGAAAAGAAAATGAGCTGGATATTTGCCATTGTGCTTATTGTGGCATTAATAGGGGCAGGATTGCTTGTTCAAAGAACATCGGATAAGCAAAAAGGGGATACATGGCAGGAATCGGTACAGATGGAAATAAAGGATCTTCAAGAACAGCAAAAAAAAGCGCCTGATCAATACCAAAAGGAAGATATAGCAGGTCAAATCATGCAAAAACAGTGGAACTTAAAAGAAAATGTTAATCCCTATCCTACGAATTGGTCGTTTATGAATGATTGGGTCATTGGTTTAAAAGCATTGGTAACTCTTTTTGTTGTGATTATGTGTGCGGGAAATATTTCATCCGAGTATTCAGATGGAACGATTAAACAATTGCTGATAAGACCACACAGGCGCTGGGCTATTTTACTGTCTAAATATATTTCCATGCTAATCTATGCGTTATTTTTATTGGTCGTTTTGCTTGTATTTGGCTACATTGTCGGGATAATATTTTTTGGAACGGGTAATTTTGTAGATAAAATCGGAGCTTATACCGAAGTTGGTATGGCAGCTGTCAGCGGCGGAAGTCATTTCTTTAAGATATTTGCTTATTATTTGCCAGGTCTTTTAATGATTATTACTATGGCCTTTATGTTATCAACATTATTTAAAAACCAGGCAGTCGCAGTTGGTGTAGGCATATTTGTCCTATTTTCCTCTTCTACGATTGGCGGCCTCATAGTAGGTTATGCAAAAAAGTATACATGGACTAAAGCGTTAATTTTCCCTCATTTAGACCAAACGATATTTGTTATGCAAGATAAGATATTAGAAAATATTACGATGCCGATGTCATTAGGAATATTATGTGTGTATTATGTTATCTTTATGGTCATTACGTTTCTGTTTTTCCAAAAACGAGATATTAGCATTTAATATAGAAAGGGAAGGTTTCTGTTGAGTAGAGGCCTTCTTTTTCTTTTAAATAAAAATTACTAAAATAAAGATTATTAAAAAAATTTCGGCATTTACTTGATGTTATTTGTCTATTCCATTAAAATAATGTTAGATTTCCTAACCTTCTAATAAAAAATGCACTTATTGTGGACTTTTTAGATTAATAAAAGCTGTTATCGGTATTAATGATGGAAGAATCATTAACATCGGAAATGCGGAAACCTTGATATAATGGATGATATGTTTCCTAATATGATTGATGACAAGTTAAGAGTTTTCCCGATTATGATAAAAAGTCGGACGACAACAGCTGCTAAATGCAGATTATGGGTCCAACTATAATGTGAAAATAAGGATTTATGGTTATTGAAAAGAATGAAAAACGATAGCAATTTAGCTGTTTTGAATAATTCGAAGTATATCGTGAGCGTGGTCACCTGCAACTGCTGTGAAGTTTTCCCAAATTTCATCCCGCAGAAGATCTAGTTCAACAATTTTTTTCGCTAAATCAATTGCTTCCTTGTTAATCATTTCAAATAATACTCCTCTCGATTTTAGAAAAATGTATGCATATATCTTGTTTGGCAGATATAATATGCATTTTATAGGAAAAAAAGAAAATATACATCTATATTGTAAGGTATTCTGACCTATTTTTTTAATTAGATGTCAGAAAATCTGACAAAAATGGTTTTGTTTTTGGTTAATAGTATTATAATTGCAAATAATGAGATAAATAACTACTTCAATGAGGTGGGAGGATAAAATGGATCACGAACCATCCTATAAAAAAAGAAAAGTTATTACGATTGGTGTTGTCAGTGAATTAACAGGATTAACAGAGAGACAAATAAGATATTACGAACAACGAAAATTGATTTTTCCAGAAAGACCAGAACGAGGAAATCGGAAATATTCTTTTTCGGATGTGGAGCGACTGATAGAAATTGCCAACAAACGAGAAGAAGGTGTTCGTACACATGAAATTAGACAGGAAATTATGAAGAAAAATAAAGAAGAAGAAGAACGCAAAGTAAAAAAACAAATGCTGCGTGGGCAAATTAATGCACGATTTGGTATTCAAAAAGATTAGAAAATAACGGTTTAAAATGCCTCGCGTTTATCAGCCTGAACTTCCCCTCGCATCCCCATGTGAAAAGGAGAATAAGTCTAACCTATTGAAGGCGGCGTGAGCGGAGCGATTCCTTTCTATATACGTATAAAAACAAGATACAAAGCACTCTAATTCTATCTGCACACGTAAAGCAGGCGAAGCTCCGTCCCTTTTTCCACAAGTCCTTGTAACTAGCAAAGGACTTTTTTTGCGCCTTAATTAGTTATAGATTTATACAAGGGAATTCTATAAACTTTACTTTAGATCGGTATGTAAAAAAATCGGTGTTATATACTAAACAAAAAGCTGTTTAAGAAAGAATCAGGAGCGATTTTTTATGGGATATATATCTAAAGAAAAGACATGTGACATCATTGAGGTATGTTTGCTTGCTGGCAGAATTATGTTAAGAAACGGTGCAGAAACTTATCGTGTAGAAGATACAATGATAAGAATTGCAAATGCTTTTGGGGTAGAATATTCCGATAGCTATGTGACCCCAACAGGAATAATTTTTACTTTGGAAGGGTTAGAACAAACGAACACAAAACTGATTCGTATTATCGAAAGAACAACAAATTTAGAGAAAGTTGTCAAAGTAAATGATGTTTCTAGAAAAATCAGTACTGGCGACCTTTCTATTGAAGAGGCGTATCATTTATTAAAAGAAATAGAAAAAGAGAAAAGTACATACAGTGACTGGGAGAGAGTTGTTGCTGCAGCATTAGCAAGCGGTTGTTTTCTGATTATGTTTCAAGGTGTTTGGGGAGATTTTTTCCCAGCGTTTATTGCTGGTGGAACAGGGCTATTATGTTCCATTTATTTTCACAGGGTAGTGCAAATTAAGTTTTTTGCAGAATTTTTAGCTGCGTTCCTTGTAGGACTGATTGCCTTTTCAGCGGTTTATCTTGGTTTTGGCAAAGAAGTGGATAAAATTATTATCGGATCAGTTATGCCGTTAGTTCCTGGATTGTCCATAACAAATGCCGTTAGAGATTTAATGGCAGGGCATTTAGTGGCCGGCATTTCTAAAGGGGCAGAAGCCTTTTTAACTGCATTTGCGATTGGTTCCGGAATCGCAGTTTTGTTTGTACTTTTATAAGGAGTTGCGACTATGATTACTTTTTTTGAACAAGCCCTTACAAGTTTTGTTGCATCATCCGCTTTTGCGGTGATATTTCATACTCCTAGAAAAATGCTGCTTCCATGCGGTTTTGTTGGAATGTGTGGCTGGGTTGCTTATTGGTTTACTGTTTATTATGATATAGATGCGGTTCCTGCAACGATAATAGGAGCCTTTCTAGTAGCAATTATTAGTCTTTTTTTCGCTAAAAAATATAAAAAGCCTGTTATTATTTTTAGCGTAGCAGGTATTATCCCACTTGTGCCAGGGGGGATGGCGTATGATGCGATGCGGAACTTTGTTGAAAATAATTATACCGATGCAGTAAGTTTAGCTGCAAAGGCTTTTCTTATATCTGGATCCATTGCAATGGGATTAATGTTTTCTGAAGTTTTTAATCAATTAATATATAAAGTTAATTATAAAAAGAAAGCAAGTAATTAGTAGGGGATATCTACTTTTTACTTGCTTTCTTCTTTTTGTCTAAATAAGAATAAAAATGGGTTTTTTCTGAAAATCTATACGAATGGATACAAAAATTTTTATTAGTGGGAGGATTTATGAATACATATGATTGCATTATTGTAGGCGGAGGCATAGCTGGTTTGCAGGCGGCCATTCAATTAGGGCGGTATCAGCATAAAGTGTTAATTATTGATTCCAATCATGGCAGATCTACTTTATGTCGAAGCTATCATAATATTTTGGGCTATCCGGATGGAATAAGTGGAGCAGAATTACGTACAATCGGTCAAAAACAAGCAAGCAGCTTAGGCGTTTCCTTTTTGCAGTCAACGGTTTTACATGCGGAAAAAAGGAATGGAGAATTTATATTATCAACAGAGTCGCAAGAACAATTTCATGCAAAAAGGCTGTTATTAGCAACGGGTATTATCGATACAATCCCACCTTTTCCTGAGTTGTTTCCTTGTTTAGGAATAAGCGTATATGTTTGTCCGGATTGTGACGGCTATGAAGTAAAAGGGAAAAAGACTGTGGTGATTGGAAACGGAGAGGTTGGGGCCAATATGGCGTTAACTTTAACTTACTGGACAAAAGACATCCTTTATATCAATCATGGCGGAGAGAAATTAGATGTAGAAGTAGAAAAAAAGCTGCAAGAACAAAACATCTCCTATATAAATAAAAGAATAAAAGAGGTAAAAACAGACGGAGCAAAACTAAAAAGCTATGTTTTAGAAGGGGAGATCGAAGTAAAGGCAGAACATAGCTTTATCGCATTTGGCAAAAATAAAGTAAAGTCCGATTTGGCAAAACAGTTAGGTATCGAGCTTTTGAGTAATCAGCATATTGTAGTGGATAGTCGTACAAAAATGACCAATATCAAAAATGTATGGGCAGCTGGCGATGTTGCAGCACATTCTGAACAAGTGACGATTGCGATGGGGGAAGGATCACAGGCCGCTATTTGGATCCATAAATCTTTGCTGGAAAACTAACAAGTCGCTCGATAAACGCGGTAACCGATAATGTTGCCATAAACATATAAGATGTGGGAATGCTCCATTAATTTGTTTTCCATCTCAGTATTTCTGGGAGCGGTAAGATCTAAGCCGTCTTCGTCTATTTCTGGTGAGGATGCCAAATATGAGAAAACAGAGTGTGCAGCTTTAATGTCAACGGATGCAAAACCTGCTTCTTTTATCTCGTATATCCATTCTTGTTCTGTCAAAACTTTTTCAATTCCATAGACAGAACACATATTATGTTGTTCATTCGACGTTAATTTTCTTTCGGAGGTCATTTCCAACACAAGCAGCACCCCATTTGGTTTTAGTACACGTTGTAACTCTTTTAATGATTTCTTCCAATTCGTGAAAATAAGAACGGATTCAACAAGAATAATATTAAAGCTATGATCATGAAAAGGCAGTTTTTCCACATTTCCTTGAAACAATCGAATCGGAAGCTGTTCTTTTTGAAAACGATGCCGGGCTCTCTTTACCATTGTAGGATGATAATCGATACTCGTTACATGACAAGGGTAATTTTTTTTTATATAAGCAGATGTTTGCCCGGTGCCACATCCAGCGTCAAGCAATTCTGTAGCTGCTGTTATATGCTCTTGTTCCAATAACGATTTCGTTAAAGACAATCCGCCTGGATGAGCACCGTTTACGCCATAATAAGCAAGCGCATCTTGATAGGTTGGTTTCATCTGGTTCCTCCTCGAATAAAGAAAAAGTCTTTAGAGTGCAAAATAACATTTGCTCTAAAACCTAAGCCTGAAAGACTTTTAATACTATATGGAGGTTTTTCGAAATTTGTTCATAAGAAGAGAAAGGAGGGCTATTTTCCTTTTGCTATAATAAGGACAAGAGTATAAAAGGAAGAAGGGGAATAAGATGGCACAAGCGAAAACAAATGCGATGCGTTTTTTAGATAGTCATGAAATTGCTTATGAAATCTATACATATAACAATAAGGACGGAAAAATAGATGGAATATCCGTTGCTGATAAAATCAATAAAGATGTTCAAATGGTTTACAAAACATTGGTTGTGAAAGGCAGCAATGATATTTATGTGTGTGTAATTCCAGTAGCAGAGGAGCTTGATTTAAAAAAAGTCGCCAAAGTGGTAAAGGAAAAGAAAATAGAAATGGTTGCCGTAAAAGATATTCAAAAATTGACAGGATATATTCGCGGTGGTTGTTCCCCAATAGGAATGAAAAAGAAGTATCAAACAATCATCGATGAAAGTGCTTCAAACCTTGCATCCATCATTGTAAGCGCTGGAAAAATTGGCATGCAAATCGAGTTGGAAGTGATGAATTTGCAAGAGGCAACAGATGCGTTATTAGCAGATGTTATTCATTAGCAGCGAAAGGTAGTGTGTCTCTATGATGGATCTGTGGGATATATTAACTCCTATTATCTATATAACGATTGTGTTCAATTTATATTACTCATATAGAGCTTACAAAAAAAGAATCCATTGCTAATTTTATTATTAGTATATTAATCAATTGCTGTATAGGGTTTCTAGCTCTATGGTCCATCGGAATTTTGTTGTTTATTATGGCTGGAATTCAGGCGCTAATTTTATTTAGATTAATACAGCGTGAAGATAGAAGGAGTTAGGGCTAAGAATGATGTTGGTTTGGAGAAGCGTTCGCTCGACTCCTGCGGGATTAGCGAGAAAGGCGAGACCCCGCAGGAGCAAAGTGACGAGGAGGCTCGGCGCTCGCCCCGCGGAAAGCGAGCGATAAGCTTCGGAAAACCCCTTTTAACAGAGCTTATTTTCAGGGTAGCCAATTTTTAAAAAGAAAGCATCATCTAAAATATAGATGATGACTCTCAACGTTTTTTATTACTTCAATAGTCAGCCCCGTTTTTTCCAATCTTCAAATTTGTCGGTCACGAAACCAGTTAATCTGAAGCTATTTGCAACATTAATCAAACGTTTGATTAAAAACTTGGATGATCAAGACGATATAATTGTTTGTAACGAGGATTCGCTGCTAATAGCTCCTCATGTGTACCGCGCATCTCAATTTTCCCGCCATTCATAAAGATGATTTCATCCATTTCTTCTATACCGACTAAATGGTGAGTAATCCAGATGATCGATTTCCCTTTCAAACTTGCAAAAATAGTTTTTAACAGCTCTTTTTCTGTTCGAGGATCTAAACTTGCATTCGGTTCATCCATAATGACAACAGGTGTATTTTGCAGAAGAATCCTTGCAAGTGCGACCCGCTGTTTTTCTCCTCCTGAAAAGCGCTGGCCAGTTTCTTGCATAAATGTATCTAAGCCATCTGGCAAGGTTTCCACCAATTTTTCGAGCTGCGCTAGTTTTATTGCTCTTTTGATATCTTCTTCTGATGCTTCCTCGATTCCTAGGGTTACATTATTTCGCAGCGTCGTATCAAATAAATGAGGATTTTGATTCAAAACAGAAATGATAGAAGCACTGTTTTCATGGAAAGAAAAAGCATCTCGACCATTAAACGTCACTTTTCCGGCAGTTGGAATAAGCGCCCCTTGAATCAGCTTTAGCAAAGTCGATTTCCCCGCACCGCTTCTCCCGATAATAGCGATTTTTTTTCCTTGAGGAATAGAAAGGCTCACATCAGAAACAGAAAAGTCCTTCTCGTTTTCATAAGAAAAACTCACTGAATCAACTTGAATATTGACTGTACTACCCTCTAGAACAGCCTCGTTATTACAAGGTGCATTGCTTGCTGTTAACTTTTTTAATCTTGCTAACGAGTCCTGATAAGCAGGGATTTTTTCAAAAGCATCGGAAATAATGAAAAAAGCTTCCAAGACAGGAAAAGCAACCAAAATAATGGCGGCAATTACTGTAGCGGAAATCGTTCCCTCTGCATACTGCTGGCTTGACCAAAGAGTTAACGAAATAATAATAACGGCTGCAATGCCCTGCGCAAGCAAGTTTCTCCATCTTGAAAAGCGCTGTAATTGATTATTGATGGCAGCAACAGCAGCTTCCTCTTTTTCATAACCAGCAATAAAGCTTGTCGTGCGGCCGCTGATTACCCAATCACTTATGCCAAGAATGCTGTCTGTTAAGCTTTGATATAAGCCATTTCTTTTCTGTTTGAATGCTTTTTGTTTTTTCTTGATAAACAACAATGAAAGGATTGGCAAAATAACTAATAATACAGCAAGATAACAGCCAATAAGAAGAGCGAATGGAACGTCCAACATCCCGATTGAAAACACCACTACAACATATAAAAAAATAGCAGAGATGGTTGGGAAAATCGTTCGTAAATAAATATATTGCAGCTGTTCAATGTCTTCCGCTAATATACCGAGCATATCTCCCATTTTGAAACGGCTTTTTAAAAACAGTGCTTGCGTTTCTAATATACGATAAAGCTTCACTCTCATCTTTGATAAGATTCGCAGGACGGTATCATGTCCGGCCAGCCTTTCTAAATAAGCAAAAACGGCACGACCTATGCCGAAAGTTCTGACACCAACAATCGGTATATACACAAGTAGTATATTTTCTACAGGAATTGCAGCTTTAGAAATTAAGTACCCGGATGTAAAAGTAAGCATAGCTGCTGTAAGAACAGTAAGAAAGCTTATAAGAATGATAAAGATAATTCGCGGGACATTTCCTTTTATAAACGGAACAATCCATTTTTCCTGATTCATGTTCTATTCACTCCTTACGCTTTCAGCAGCCTGTAATAGGCACCTTTTTTTGCAACTAACTCTTTATGTGTTCCTATTTCTACTATTTGCCCTTTATCTAATACAAATAGAAGATCCATTTCTTCCATCCAGTGCAAGCGATGGGTCGCAAGAAAAACTAATTTTTCGTTAAATAGGGGCAGCATCGTTTTCTTCAGCTCAAATTCTGTTTCAATATCTAAATGGGATGTCGGTTCATCCAATAACATCACAGGGCGGTTGCTTAAATAGGCCCGTGCTAACGCGACGCGCTGCTCCTGCCCGCCGCTCAGTGTTCTGCCCCCATCTCCTAATAATTCATCTAAACCGTTTGGAAATGTTGTATACAGTTCATACAAACCGGTTGCTTTTAAAGCGTCAACCACTTCTCCGTCCGTTGCCTCAGGAGAATAGAAGCGAATATTATCTCTTAATGAAAGACTGAATATATAAGGAGACTGTGGAATATAAGTAGTCTGCTGTCTCCAGCTATCATTTGTTAAGCTTGTTTTACTCCCATTTAAAGCAATCGAACCAACAGTATGACGGGAAAAACCACTTAATATATCAATGAGGGTAGATTTTCCAGCTCCACTTTCTCCGACAATTCCGATTTTTTTCACACCATGAAGATGAAAGGTGATATCGTGCAATGTCTCTTCTTCGTCTTCGTGATGACGAAAGCCAACGGAATGAAAAGAGAGTTCATTAATAGTAGAACCAATAACATTGCGGTCTTCCTTATTTATTTTTTTGCCAAGAATTGTTTGAATCGATTCACCCGCTTCTTTTCCATTTAATGTAGCATGATAATCTGCGCCAACCATTCGAACGGGAAGAAAATATTCTGGTGCTAACATTAAAATAGTGAGTGCTGGCAATAAAGTTAAATGTTCATTTATTAATCGAACACCTAAATTAACGGCAACTGAAGCTACTGACAATGAAGTGAAAAAGTCTAATGAAAAAGAAGAGAGAAAGGCAACTCTTAATGTTTTCATCGTGGCAGAACGATACTGTTCGCTGACTTTTTTAATATTTTCACTATGTTTTTTGCTTTTTCCAAGAAATTTAAGTGTCTCCAACCCTCTTAAAGAATCTAAAAAGTGATTGGATAAAATTCGGTATGTAGCCCATTGCCGGTTCATTTGGCCTTTTGCAGCAAGTCCGACTAAGATAAGAAAGCCAATTAAAATCGGCATCGTGATTGTTAAAATAATGCCGGATATCCAATCCATCCAATAAACATAGAGAAGCAGCATCGGCGGAATAACTGCTGTTGCAATCATTCTTGGAAGAATTAGCTCTAAATACGTTTTAAATTGCGAGATTCCTTCTATTACAAGGGTGGAAACTGTACCACTTCCTTGTTTTTTCGTAAATTTAGGTCCGAGTTGAAATAATTTCGTCAATAGTTGAAATCGTAAGTTTTTGCTCGTTTTTTCTGCAAAATCTGATGAGATTTTTTGCTGCATAAGATGAAGAAAATGACGGGCGATAAATGCGAACAAAAACAATATGATTTCCTCATATTGTTTTTGAAGTGATTCACCCTTATATAACGCAACGATTACTTCTGCAAGCCATTTGGCCTGCAGAATAATCGCTGCACCTTGTATAATGATTAACAGTGTTAATATAAAGAGAATCGGCTTGATCCCTTTAAATTTAAGTAAATCTTGTTTCATTAATATTCAAGATGAGACTTCTCAGTAACTCTTTTGCGGAATACAATATAGCTCCATATTTGATACCCAAGTACAAAAGGCAATAAGGTAAGAGCCACAATTGTCATTACTTTTAAAGAATAGTTACCAGAAGCTGCGTTTGAAATCGTTAAGCTGAAAGTTTCACTAATCGAGCTGATCATTACTCTTGGGAATAAGCCGATAAAAACTGCTGCAAAGGATAGGATGATAACGCCGCCTGTCATGCCAAACGCCCAGCCATCTCTTTTTCTAGAAATAAAGAAGCCAGCAAGAACAAATACGATGACACCTAATCCGAATATCGCAGTTAAAATTTCACCTCGAGCATCAAAAATATCTGATTTAATATACGTCAGAATCGAAAATGCCGCTAATAAAATTCCTAAAAGAGGCAGTAGCTTTTGTGCTGTTTTGCGAGCACGATTTTGTAAATCTCCAACAGTGCGAAGGGTTGTAAACATAAGGCCATGAACTAAACAAAGAATTAAAACGGTTAAACCGCCAACTAGTGTATAGTAGTTCACGATATCAAAAAAGCCAGCTTTTAATTCCATGTTTTTATCGATTGGCAAACCTTGCATGAAACAAGCAAATACGACGCCAAATAAAAGCGGAGGCAACAAGCTTCCTAAAAAGATGCAAACATCCCAAGATTTCTTCCATAAGGGGCTGTCGCCTTTTGCACGGAATTCAAATCCAGTAGCACGGATAATCAATGCTAATAATACAACAACAAGTGGTGTATAAAATCCACTGAAAAGCGTAGCATACCAGTGAGGGAAAGCAGCAAATAAAGCGCCCCCAGCCGTAATCAGCCAAACTTCATTCGCATCCCAGAAAGGGCCGATAGAATTAATTAAAATACGTCTTTCCATATCATTTTTTGCAATAATCTGCGTGGACATGCCAACACCGAAATCAAATCCTTCTAAAAAGAAAAACCCAATGAATAAAACAGCGACTAATATAAACCAAAGAACATTTAACTCAAGCATGGAAACCCTCCTTCGCAAATGGGTCATTGTTTACTTTACTATCTTTTTTGTCTAGCATATAGGGTCCTTTTTTAATTACTTTCACGTATAAAAAGGCCATGATGACAGCTAGAATTGCATAGATGGTTGAAAATGTAATCAAAGAAAATAATACTTGACCGGCACTTACACTAGGAGAAATACTGTCTTCTGTTGTCATTAGACCAAACACAGTCCAAGGCTGTCTGCCGATTTCTGTCATAATCCATCCTGAAGTATTTGCAATAAATGGCAAAGATATACTTGCGATCATTAAACGGTAAAAGACTTTATTTGATTTTGTTGTTAACTTTTTCTTCCATGCTAAATACACACCGTATATGCCTAATAGAATCATCGCTACACCTGCAGCAATCATAATTCTAAAGCTCCAGAATGTTGTTTTTACTGGTGGGATATAGTTGCGCTCCCCATATTTAGCTGTATACTCTGCTTGCAGCTCGTTCATGCCTTTTACACTGCCTGACAGCGTATTATAAGAAAGAATACTTAGTGCATAAGGAATTTTTATTTCATTTGAGTTTTGTTTCTTTTCTACATCAATGTTAGCGGACATAGTCCATGGTGCTGGATCTTCACTTCTATCCCAGAGACCTTCACTAGCTGCCATTTTCATTGGCTGTGTTTTCACTAAGTATTGTGCTTGGCTGTGGCCGGCAACAGCTGTTAAAAAGGAAGCAGAAAGAGCAACTGCAATTCCGATTTGGAATGATTTTTTGAAAAATTCGACTTCTTGTTTTTTTAACATTTTGTAGGCGCTAATGCCTGTTACGAGAAAAGCGCCAGTTGCTAATGCACCTAAAACTGTGTGCGGGAATTCTACAAGTACTTGACCGTTTGTAATGAGGGCAAAGAAGTCATTCATTTCTGCACGGCCGTTGTTTGTTTCAAATCCAACAGGATGCTGCATAAAGGAGTTAGCGACAAGAATCCAAAAGGCGGAAATTGTTGTACCAAGAGCAGTTAGCCAAATGCATGCTAAATGAACTTTTTTCGATAATCTTTCCCATCCAAAAATCCACAAACCGATAAAGGTTGATTCCATAAAAAATGCAAGAAGTGCCTCAATCGCAAGTGGTGCACCAAACACATCGCCAACAAATCGAGAATAATTAGACCAGTTCATGCCAAATTGGAATTCTTGGAGAATTCCTGTAACGATTCCGATAACGAAATTAATAAGAAATAGCTTTCCCCAGAATTTCGCCATCTTTTTATATTCTTCATTGCCACTTTTTACATACATTGTTTCCATGATTGCGATTAGAAATACTAATCCAATAGAAATTGGTACGAATATAAAGTGGAAAATGGTAGTGGAAGCAAATTGTAAACGTGATAGAAATACCATATCCATGTATTTCTCCTCCTTTTCTTTTATGTTCCCATTTTTCGGGAGATATTTGTGAACTTCAAAACTTTTAAAAGCGATAAATATCATTGCGTAATCAGTGTGTTTGTTAATAAAAATTAAATAAAATGATGGAAAATAGGTATGTTTATGTCCGTTCGTGCAGTGAATTTTTTGTTAAATCTTGTTGATTAAATACTGGTATATACGGAAATTCTAAAAGAATAGGTGTATTTTTTCCAACCGTCTCCTTTTTTTAAAATGATAGCTATATCATAATGAAAAATAGACGGTTTGAGTGGAAAATCACAAAAAGTTTGAAAAAAGTTCACAATTTCACATAAAACGAAAGATTGGCAACAAAAGGATATTGAAATTTGTTAATCGCCAGTTATCTGTGATATGGGAAGAATTTATTGTTTCAATTTCTCCTCTTTTTGTTTCATTTTCTTAGAAATAGCTATTATTCTACAAAAATCGACGGAAATTGCACATTTTTCATACCACATCATCGGTTTATTTTCCAGATTATGTTTCATCAGGAGTTAAATTAGGAATAAATGCATATACTTTGATTGATAAAAAGGAAAGTTGTATGCTTTTATAGGCGGGCTATGGAAGGGGAATATTAACAGTTGAGGGTGTTTAAATCATGGTGAAATGTATTGCAATTGATATGGATGGAACGTTATTAACCTCTGCGCAAGAAATAACAACAGCAAATAGGGAAGCGGTTAAGCTGGCTCAACAAAAAGGAATAGAGGTTATTATTGCGACAGGCCGTGCTTATGAGGAAGCAGGCGATTTATTAAAAGATGCTGGGATTATTACACCGTTGATTTGTGTAAATGGTGCTGAAATACGAACAAATAAGCATGAAATAATCGGAACCAACCCATTAGAGAAGAATCTGGCGAAAGAAGTAGCAGAAATCTTACATCAAAATCAAGTTTATTATGAGGTATATACAAATAAAGGGACATTTACATTAGATAAAAAAATGGCAAAAGCATTGATTATGGACATTTTTACTGTAGGTGGACATGCAAGAGATTTAGAGGAAATACAACAAGCGGCAGACGAGCGGCTGGAAGAAATTAAGGAAGCAGAAAGTTATTTACCTTTATTTGAAGAGGACGAGTACATTATCTATAAATTACTTGCTTATCATGCAGATCAAACGAAACTGGATGAAGTGAGAAATGAGTTAAGCAGCGTGAAAGGCTTGGTTATTAGTGCATCAGGTAAAGAAAACTTAGAGTTGACAGCAGTCAATGCGCAGAAAGGTGTAGCCTTAGAAAAGTTTGTGCAGTCAAAAGGAATTTCATTAAAAGATACAATGGCAATTGGTGATAATTTTAATGATCTTTCTATGATATTAAAGGCAGGCAGAGCGGTTGCGATGGGAAATGCAGTGGATGAATTAAAAAAACATGCTCATTTTGTAACGGCAACAAATGAAGAAAGTGGTGTAGCTAAAGCAATAAATTTAGTGATAAAGGATGAATAGGAAAAAAGGCAAACCGTCAAAGTGTGGTTTGCCTTTTTAATCCCTTGGTTTTAACCCATAAAGAATAAATTGAATCGTTCGTTCGATTTCTTCCTCTTCATTCCATTTTGCTTCTGGAAGCATAATATAGCGGGCAATAAAATAGCCAAAGATAGAGGAGATTGCTAATCGGACAGCGGAAAAAGTAGGGATGTCGATGATTTCTTCTTTTTCCTTGTATTGATCAACAATTTCTTGCAATCGACCAAATACCTTAACCGCGATTTGTTCTTTAAATGTTTCTCTGAGGTCATCGTGAAAAGGTATTTCTTGAATGAGAATTTTAAACAGAGTATAGTTTTTTTGTAAAAATTCTACTCTGTTTTTTACTATTGCTCGGAGTAACTCTTCAAAGCTATTATGAGAAACCTTTAGCACCTTATCAAAATCTTTCATAATCAAAGGGGCAATAAATGTACTTACCATTGGTGCAAGCAAAGCTAAAAGTAAATCTTTTTTTGTTTTATAGTGCCGAAATATCGTTCCTTCTGCCACTCCAGCCTTCTTTGCAATTTCACTTGTAGAGGTTGCTGCAAAGCCTTTTTCAGAGAACGCCTCAATAGCTGCAGTAATAATTTTTTTTTGCTTTTCTGTAATATTGGCTTCATCTTTAAGAATATGTTCTAAAATTGAATCTTGATCAGACATTATAATGCTCCTTCTGAGTAACTGATTACTATTATTATAATGGAAGATGGCAAAAAAGAGAAAAGCTGAAATAAGTTATATTTTACGATATTTTTTTAGAGAAATAATATTAATGATGATAAAAATGACAGAGAAGCCTAAAAGCACAGCAAGCGGCACGATAATATCTTCGAATCCCTTGCCGCGAATCATGACATCTTTTAAAGCATCACCTGCATAGTACAAAGGTGTAATAATGGAAATCCAACTAATGGAAGAAGAAATCGTTTCTAAATTAAATAAACCAGAAAAAAATACTTGTGGTACAACAATTAATGGGATAAATTGCATCATCTGTAATTCATTTTTAGCAAAGGAAGAAAGTAAAATACCTAGTGTTAATGCTGTTAAAGAAAGAAGCAGATTCGTTAACAAGACATAAGCAATGGAACCTTCATTTATCATGTTTAATATATAAACAGAATAGACAACAATAATACTTGATTGAATCATTGTAAATAATCCAAAACCAATTACATAAGATAGGACAAGCTCCCATCTTCTAATGGGACTAGATAACAGCCTTTCTAACGTACCTGAAGTTCTTTCTCTTAAAAAAGAAACTCCCGCTACTAAAAATACAAAGAAAAAGGAAAAGAAACCTAGTAGCACAGGTCCAAATGAATCGAATTGGCTAATATCTTTAGAACCGTATAAATATTCTATATTTAGATGTTCAGCATTACTATCAGCAGGCTGCAGCACTTCTTTTATAGTAGATAATGTAGTGCCATTTACTGTTGGATCACTGCCTTCAATTAAGATCGATGGGGTTTGATTTTCGAATGATAGAAATCCGTCGATTTTTTTATCTTCTATTGCCTTTTTAGCGTCCTTATTATCTTGATAAGAATAAAGAGTAACATCACTTTCTTCAAGTGAGGCTGTTACTTTCTCTGGGGCATTTACAAGACCTATTTTCGGTTCATACGCATCACTGTTAAAAATTAAGTTTAATAAAGTTAAAATGAAGATTGGAGCAAGTATCATCATCGCCACTGTTCGTTTATCCCGGTAAAATTGTTTCATAATGCGAATAACTAGCGCCTTAATTCTCATAAGAAAGACCTCCGTAATATAAGAATGCTTCTTCCATGGTCTTAGCATCACATTGTTCCTTTAAGCTTTTAGGCGTCCCACTGGCAATAATTTGACCATTGCGAATCATGCCTAACGTATCGCATTTTTCTGCTTCGTCCATTACATGTGTTGTTATAATAATAGAAGTGCCTTTTTCTTTTAATTTTTCAAAACTGGCCCAAATATTTTTTCGTAAAACAGGGTCAATACCAACAGTTGGCTCATCTAAAATCAATAAATCAGGATCATTTAATAGTGCGATGCTAATCGATAATCTCCTTTTCATTCCTCCAGAATAGTTTGAAACAAGCTTATGAAGGTGATCAGATAAGTCAACTAAGGAAGCTGCCGTTTCGATCCGTTCTTTTTTCTTGTTTCCTTTTAAGCCATATAATGTTGCAAAAAAATCCAAGTTTTCCATTGCGGTTAATTCATGGTACAAGGCATCTGCCTGTGCCATGTATCCAATCCGTTCCATTACTTTTAAATTAGGCATTTTGTTATCTAAAACGGTGATGTTTCCTTTATCAGGTGTATCAAGCCCAACCAATTTTTTTACAAGCGTTGTTTTCCCAGAGCCAGAAGGACCTAATAAACCGAAAATTTCTCCCCTTTGAAGCTTCAAATTTATGTTATTAAGAATAGCCTGCTTACCAAATGATTTGTAAACAGAATCAACAGAAATAATGAGATTATTCGTCATCATCATTCTCCTTCCATTAAAATGAGTGATTACTCACTTTTATGATAATATGATATCAGCGAAATGTAAAGTGAGTAATCACTCATTATGCTAGTTTTTTGTGAATTTTCACCCACTACATAAAAATCAGTTATACTGAAATTATCATTAATTGAGACAAACCTATTTAATACAATTTGAGGTGGAATAAATGACTGATTTTCAGGCTAGTGCAGTGATTGCAAAACCAGTAGATCTTGTTTTTTCCTATATGGTAAATTTGAGGAATGCTCCAGAATATATGAAAGCAGTAGTAGAAACGAATAAAATAACAGATGGGTCAATTGGAGTTGGCACAAAATATCAAGAAACTAGAAAAGTGCGGGGGAAAAAGGCGGTTGCAGAAATTGAATTCCTTTCTTTTGAAGAGAATGTTTCTTATAAGACAAGAAGTAATTCCAATGGTTTAATCGTTGATTACGAATACGAGTTTTCAGAAGTAGAAGAGGGTACAAAAGTACAATTTAAAGCTAAATTGCATGTAAAAGGATTGATGATGAAGTTGACAAAAAGAATGCTCGTCAATATTTTAAGAGCAGAAGACGGAGATCATCTTCAGAGAGTGAAAGCAAATCTAGAAGAAGATAGTATCACAGAATAACTTTTATAAAAAAGGCTGTTTTCTCAAAGTTTGTTGTTTTTCACGAAAAAAAAATGGGAGAAGAAGTACTCAGCAGACTGAATACACGTAGACTCCTGTGGGAATGCGAGAAAGACGAGACCCCACAGGAGCGTATGCGACGAGGAGGCTCGACGCTCGCCCACGGAAAGCGAAGTGTATTCAGGCTGCGCGTTTAAAAGCAACAATCTATACGAAAACAGCCACAAAAAAAAGAAGAGGTGTGGTCCTCTTCTTTAATCATTAAATGTATACGTCCAAAATTTTTCTGTATAAAGTCTTGCATGAACTTCGGGATTTTGGTTGTTTAATCCTTCTTGTATCATTGCCATATACTCTTGTGTTTGTGAGCGATGTGCTCCAAGAGCAGCGATTTTTTTATCTGCATAGTTTTCTACATCCATTGTTATATCAGGATCTCCAAGATCTTCATAGCAATTTCGTGAAAAAGCTAAACAATAGAGCTTCGGACGTTTAGAAGCTTCTATTTTTTCTAATGTTTTTACAACCGCTTCTGCTGTAGCATCATGGTCTGGATGTACAGAGTAGCCAGGATAAAAAGAAATGACTAACGATGGATTTAACTCCTCGATAAGTGCTGAAAACTCGTTGATTAACACATCTTCTGCTAAAAATTCAATCGTTTTGTCGCGGTATCCCAACATGCGAAGGTCTTCAATCCCTAACACTCTTGCCGCTTCCTGCAATTCAGTTTTGCGGACAACTGGCAATGTTTCTCTCGTAGCAAATGGAGGATTTCCTAAATTTCTTCCCATTTCTCCAAGCGTTAAGCAAGCATAAGTTACAGGAGTTCCACTATGCGTAAATTTTGCGATTGTTCCTGAAACGCCAAATGCTTCATCATCAGGATGGGGGAAGATCACTAAAACATGTCTTTCATTTTCCATAGATACTTTTTTCCTCCTTTTCTATATCTTATTCAAATGGTTTTTCGCTGATTTCAAGGGCAACTGCCAGCTTTCCAGCAAAATCAAGCCCAGCGAGTAATAAACGATCTTTATCATCTACTTCATAATGAGTAATTCCTTCTGCATATACCCATCCTATTTCTGTTTTAAGTCCCACTCGATAGGGGCCATTGCCAGTGATTTTTCCATATTGATAGGCTAGTTTTGCGTTGCGTATATAGGCACCTGAATTAAAGAAGGATTCGTCTTTATGATTGGCATAAGCACCATTTGTTGTTTCTAGATGAATATATACATCTTTATTTGCTTTTCGGTCAATTTCCTGTTGTACTTTTTCAGCTTGTACGAATTCCATTTGCTCCCTCCTCCTATTCTAAAGTTTGTTAAAAAAAAGCCTAGAAGCTATAGAGAGAGAGTCTCTTAAGTCTTTACTTAGTATCGCTGCTCTTCTCCGACTTTTTTCTCCTGCTAGTATATTCTCTTGTTTATTTAATGGCGTCTTATTTTGCACTGATTGTTTCTTTTTGTTCTTTATTATTTCTATATGCACCATGCATCGTTGGGCCAACATATTCATTTAGTTTAAAACCATGGCTGATAGCTGCTGTGATAAAATCTTTTGCTGTTTGAACTGCTTCTAATACTGTTTTTCCTTTTGCCAACTCTGCTGTAATCGCCGCTGAGTAAGTGCAGCCTGCCCCATGTGTATAAGTAGTTTCTACAACGTCACTTTCATAAAAAGTAAAGTCATTTCCATCGTAAAGAAGGTCGATTGCCTTTTCGTGATTTAATTTGCTGCCGCCTTTAATAAGTACGTATTTAGGACCTAAAGCATGAATTTTAACAGCAGCTTCTTTTAAATCATCCACTGTTTTAATAGGTTTATCTGTTTTTGCCAACTGCCATGCTTCGAATAAATTAGGTGTTACAACCGTTGCTTTTGGTACAAGCAATTCCCGTAGTGCATCTGCTGTTTCAGGATGGAGCACTTCATCTTCTCCTTTGCATACCATAACTGGATCGATGACCACTTTAGCTAATTTATGTTCGTCTATTAACTTGCTGGCAAGTTCAATGATTTCAACAGAACCTAACATACCTGTTTTCATTGCATCAATGCCGACAGAAAGAACCGTTTCCAATTGTGATTCGACTGTATTGATTGCCTGAGGAAAAACGTTATGATGCCAGCCGTTTTTAGGATCCATTGTGACGATTGTTGTTAGTGCAGTCATTCCATATACGCCTAACTCTTGGAATGTTTTTAAATCTGCTTGAATACCAGCACCGCCGCTTGTATCCGATCCAGCCAATGTTAAAACTTTTTTCATTTTGAATGCCTCCTAGAGATGTCACTATAAAGTTAAAAATATATTGCCATATTTAGCGATATACAATTAGATTGGATAATTGTAGAATATTTTAAACTAATCATACAACTATTCACATTTTTTTTCATTAGATGACTATTGAAATCTATATTCTTTTTCCGTCTAGTTATAATTATAAGAATGGATAAAGGTAATTTGTATTAAATAATGATATTTTTTAGTAGAATGGGAATAGCAGTTAAGTTAGTGAATGATATAATCCGTTATAAAAGGAGTCCAAAATGAACGTTGAAATAACTAATAACCCAATTTCAGTACAAGAAGTAATTGATAAAGTGATTAGAAGAGATGCTGGTGCTATTACTACTTTTATTGGCACAGTTAGGGAATTGACACATGGCAGAAAAACGCTACACTTAATATATGAAGCATATGAATCGATGGCGTTAAAGAAACTGCAGCAAATCGGGGTTGAAATAACTGAAAAATGGCAAAATTCAGAAGTGGCAATCACCCATAGAATCGGCAGGTTGGAAATAACGGATATCGCAGTTGTTATCGCTGTTTCCACCCCCCATCGTAAAGATGCGTATGAAGCAAATAGGTATGCAATTGAGAGAATAAAGGAAATAGTGCCTATTTGGAAAAAAGAACATTGGGAAGATGGAGAAGAATGGATAGGGAATCAACAGGGGACGATCTCTTATCTAACAGGAGAGCTGAAAAAGGAGGAGTAGTAATGAACAAAGTATTATTTTTTGCAGCCTTAAAAGATATTGCCGGAACAGAATCAGTTCAAGTAGAAGCTAGTGGAAAAACGGTAAGCGAAATAAAGACATTATTACAAAAAGACTATCCTGCATTGCCATTAGATGTCGCGATGACAGCTATTAATGAGGAATTTGCATTAGATGACGATGTAATAGCAAAAGAAGATGTGATCGCATTTATTCCTCCTGTAAGCGGGGGATAAGAAAAGCGTAGGCGACTTGTTCAGCCCTGAAGCTGGACAGCCTTCTAATTTCAAAAAGTTATACTGTTTTAACTTTTAGTTTTACGGAGAGGGGATAAAGGATGAACAATGATCGCTATTCCCGCCAAATACTTTTCCCTCCTATCGGAAAAAAAGGGCAGAAAAAGCTGGCAGAAAAGCATGTATTGCTGATTGGTGCAGGCGCACTAGGATCAAGTGCATCCGAAATGCTGACAAGAGCGGGAATTGGAAAATTAACTATTATTGATCGAGACTATATTGAATCAAGCAATTTGCAGCGGCAGACGTTGTATACAGAAGAAGATGTAGCAAAGAAACTGCCGAAAGCAATTGCCGCCCAAAAACGATTGCAAGCAGTGAATTCAGCATGTGATATACAAGCGATTGTTAGTGAAGCATCGATTGATTTATTGGAAAATATCATTGCAAGCGTAGATGTCATTTTAGATGCAACAGATAATTTTGAAACAAGGATGCTTATTAATGATGCAGCCCAAAAATATAATAAACCATGGATTTATGGTGCCTGTGTCGGCAGTGTCGGCATGAGCTATACAATTATTCCTGGTGTAACACCATGTTTGCACTGTTTATTACAGACTATTCCTCTTCAAGGAATGACATGTGATACCGGTGGAATAATAGCCCCTGCTGTCCAAATGGTGGTAACCCATCAAGTCACAGAAGCGATGAAGCTTTTAGTAGAGGATACGGAAGCGTTAAGAGGAACATTTTTAAGCTTCGATTTATGGAATAATCATTATCAGTCTTTAAAAGTGAACCGCATGAAAAAATCTACGTGTACCTCATGTGGAACAGAGCCGACTTATCCATTTTTAGACAAGAATAATCAAACAAAAACAGCGATTTTATGCGGCAGAGATACCGTGCAGATCCGGCCATCGAAAGAAAAAAAGGTATCGCTGAACAGATTGGCTGAAAGCTTGCAAAACAATGGATATGCTGTAAAGTTAAACCCGTTTTTATTATCGGTACAAATGGAAAAAGCAAGAATTGTTCTATTTACGGATGGAAGAGCGCTTGTTCATGATACAAAAGATCCTGTTTATGCAAAAACAATCTATGATAAATTGCTAGGATAGCATGTTCAGTTCCTAACATAAAACTCAAATGAAGATTCATCCCTCGTCTTCACCATCTAAAAAGAAATGAGGGCAGAATCAAACCTAATAAAGGCGGCGCGAGCGAAGCCAAACCATCTTGCATAAGGATAAAAAAACAAACTATGAAGCACCATCACTGGTTTTTTTAGTCAAGTAGGCATAGCTCCGGCCCCTTTTCAATAGAAGGCTGCTCTAAAGGAAAGAATGCAACCCATTATGGGAATTTGCATTTTACCATTTAGAGCAGCCTTCTGTTTGTGCAAAATAGTCAAATGAACAATCCTTTTGACAAATGGGGCGGGATGCTATAAGGTTCAACTAACCATTTACAATTGATAGAAAGGGAGAAAAGATGGTTAATAAAAAAGAAAAAGAAATACTAAAAAAAGAGTTAAGTGCTGCCGAAAAGGAACAAGCGAGCGCAGCGATTGGAATAAATAGATCACGAGAATTCAGCTTCCCTACATTACGTTTATTTAAGAGAAAAAGGCGGCAGTTTAAACTACTATTTTTTCTGTTTGTTACAATCATGGTACTGCTGGCGGTGATTGCAGGGCTTTGGAAGATTGCTTTTACCGAAAAAGCGTCAGTAAGAACGAGCAGTTACTTAGAACAAATGAAAGATTTATCTTCCCTAGCAACCTCTCAAGCCTTTGTAAAAGTCATCCTCGAAAAAGAGGATAATGAGCTATTTGGTAAAGAAATTGAAACCAATATCCCAGGAACAAAAAGAAAGATATTACTCGTCGTTCCAGGTGCTGTAACGGCAGGGGTAAATCTAGAAAATTTGTCTGCTGATGATTTGAAAATCGACGAAGATAAAAAGCAAATAACGCTGCATTTGCAACATGCGCAAATATTGCAAGACCCTTCTATTGATTTTGAAAAAGTAGAAACTTACTCGTTAGCAGGGGTTTTCAGAGGGGAAGTAGACTGGAATGAGGCATATTCTTTAGCAAATGAAGCAAAGGAAGAAATACAAAAGGAAGCGATAGATCAAGGGATATTAACGGTTGCAGAAACAAATGCGAAAAAGACATTAAAGCAGTTTTATGAACAGTTAGGGTATTCTGTAAACGTAACATTTAGCGAGGAGAACTAACATGGGAGATTTATTAATACAGAATGATTGGCAATCTTTTATAGCGAAAGAAAAACAGAAATACTATTTTTTAAAGCTTGAAGCTTTTTTACAGCAGGAATATCAACAATATACGATTTATCCCGCCCAAAAGGATATTTTTAATAGCTTACTATTTACTCCCTATCATCATGTGAAAGTGGTGATACTAGGGCAGGATCCTTATCATGGACCTAATCAAGCCCATGGCTTAAGTTTTTCTGTTCAACCTAATGTTCCTACTCCTCCTTCTTTAAAAAATATGTATAAAGAATTAAAGGAGGATCTCGGCTGCCCTATTCCGAATCATGGCTATTTAAAAAGCTGGACAGATCAAGGAGTACTGTTATTAAATACCGTTTTGACAGTAAGAGAGGGGAAAGCTCATTCTCATCGAGGGAAAGGATGGGAAACTTTCACAAACGAAATAATAAAAGAGCTGAATAGACGGGAAGATCCAGTAATATTTGTATTATGGGGAAAACCCGCCCAAGAAAAGCTGACCTTTATTGACACGACTAAACATGAAGTAATTTTGTCCAGCCATCCAAGCCCATTATCTGCTTATCGCGGCTTTTTTGGAAGCAAACCTTTTTCTAAAATAAACGAGATTTTATCCAAATGGGGAAAAGCGCAGATTGAATGGCGTGTGGATGATTTTTTTGATCAGGAATAATATAATAAGAGTATGAACAAACAATTATGGTAGGCTTAAATGGAAGTCTGCCTTTTATTTATTGGCTGTGTTAAAGTAAATTATTAATATTGACACTTTGTTGATTGGAGCGAAGACGTGAAACTCCTGCGGGAAAAGCGAGTCAAAGGGAGACCCCGAAGGCGCAAAGCGAACGTCTCTCGCTGCAATCAACAGGCATGTTTAACAGAGTTTAACAGAGCCACCTATGCTAATAAAGATTTGTACCATGGGGGATGAAAATAAATAGTGTTCATTCAGCGTGAAGATATAAGGGGTTAGAGCTAAGAATGATGTTGGTTTGGAGAAGCGTTCGCTCGACTCCTGCGGGATTAGCGAGACAGGCGAGCCCCACAGGAGCAAAGCGACGAGGAGGCTCGGCGCTCGCCCCGCGGAAAGCGAGCGATAAGCTTCGGAAAACCCCTTTTAACATAGCTTATGTCAGGGTAGCCTATTTATAAAAAGCAAAGGAGCGAGAGATGAATATATCAATCCAAAAATTATTAGCAAAAATGGAAGATCAATTAAAAGAAGCAAAAGCAAGTGAATCGGAGTCGCGAATAAGAGAGCGTGTTCACGCGATTAAATCTTTATGTGAACTGATTTTAGAACAGGAAGAGAAAGGGGCAAGCTTGTCTTATCAAGTCGTGCAGCAGCCGGCAATTACTCCGCAGCCATCGTTCAGTCCTGCCCCACAACCTATACAACAAACACAAACACAGAAATTAAATACAGACGAAGGTAATGGAGACTCTTTATTTGACTTTTAAGAAGAAGTTCAAAAAGTCACCTAATTGATAAGCGTCGAATCTCTTTGTTGGCTTGCTGCTAATTTGTAGCCTTTTTGAACACACAATTTAAGATAAGGCAGGAGAATATGATGAAAACTTTTATTATAATTGGGGCGTTAAATGCCTTTTTAGCGGTAGCGTTAGGGGCGTTTGGTGCACATGGTTTAGAAGGAAAAATAAGTGCAAAGTATTTAGAAATTTGGAAAACAGCTGTGACATATCAAATGTTCCATAGTACAGGGATCTTAATTATCGGAGCACTTATGATGAAATTCCCGCAAAGCAATTTATTAAGCTGGTCTGGCTGGCTGATGCTCGCAGGCATTATTCTATTTTCTGGAAGCTTATATGTTTTAGCTCTTAGTAAAATTAGTGTTTTAGGTGCAATCACACCAATTGGCGGTTTGGCCTTTTTAACTGCTTGGGTATTATTAATTATTGGTGCTGTTAAACATTTATAATTTGTAGCAAAGGAAACGGAGCCACGCCTATTTTAATTGTAATTGTATAAAATAGGGTGCTCCGTATTTTGTTTTCTTTTTCAAAAGAAGTACAGCCCCATCGAATATTATCTTGGCGGGTAGACCGACAGACCTGGTGCTGCTGCTCCGTATGGATATTCATACTCAATTTCTTCCTCAAATGTAACGTAATCTAAATAAACCATTGGAATTAAATAGCGTACACCAGTTTGTGGATCGCTTAAAATCAAATGATCACGGCCAGCAGCTTCAATAATTCCTTTAAAAATCTTTGCATTCCATTGTGTGTTATTTTCAAATGTTGTATAAACAGTTGCCAGTTTGCCTTTATTTAACCGTAAAATATTTTCAATATAAGATGCTTCAATTGGCAGCTGTCCTTGTAATGCAGGTGGTGTAGTAGGTTGAGCAGGCGCTTGCTGGGGGGCAAATTGCTGTCCCTCAGGTGTTTGCCCAGGAGCTGCTCCATAACCTTGTGGAAAGCCGTAATTTGTATAATTGCGGTACGTAGGATTTTGACCGTAATACTGACTCATTTTCATCCCTCCATTTATTTAAAAAGAAGTAAACATATTTCATCCATCCAAATGATCGAAGTTGCCATTATTCATTTCTGGTAAAGTAAAACTCACTATTTCATCCTATGAAGGGATTTCCACACTTATGCCTATCTTGATTAAATGTTAGTAATAGTACATTTAAAAAGAAGGCTCTGTTAAACATTAATGTTGTTTATAGGAATGGAGTGGATTTCCTGACCTTTTGAAAATCAACAATGGAATTTAACAGAGACACCCATGCAATAAAATTTGCACCATGGCACATGGAAAGAAGCAGTCTTCACATTTATAGCGCAGAGCAGCGTGAATACACGAAGACTCCTGCGGGAAAGCGAGACAGACGAGACCCTGCAGGAGCGTAGCGACGAAGCGGCTCGGCGCTCGCCCGCGGAAAGCGTAGTGTATTCACGCTGCGGAACTTCTTTTCAGGGTAGCCAAATAGAAAAAGGATAACGATAATGTCATCCACTTTTCGTTATCCTAAAATATTTCTACTATTTAATTTACGTTTAAGTAGCTCTGAATAGATTCCACTTTTAAAAGATTTCCTACAAAAAAAGAACCGAATTCTCCGTAGCGTGCGCTTACTTCATCAAAGCGCATTTCATAGATGAGTTTTTTGAATTGAAGAACATCATCAGAGAATAGTGTAACTCCCCATTCATAATCATCAAAGCCAACAGAACCTGTAATAATCTGTTTTACTTTTCCGGCATATTGGCGGCCGATCATGCCATGGCTGCGCATCAGATTTTTTCGATCCTCCATCGGAAGCATATACCAATTATCATTTCCTTGGCGGCGCTTGTCCATTGGATAGAAGCAAACATATTTTGCCATTGGAAGAATCGGATATAGTCTTGCTTTAATATGAGGGTTCTCATATGGATCTTCATCAGAATCAGCTGGAAGATAGTTGCTTAACTCTACTACTGATACGTAGGAATGGGCAGGGATTGTAAACTCTGCCAATTTTGTTTTATTAAATTCTGTTTCTATTTCGTTTAGCTCTTCCATTGTCGGGCGCAAAATCATCATCATTAAATCTGCTTTTTGTCCAACAACCGTATATAATGCATGGCTGCCTTTATTATCGGATTGAACAGTGCTCCATTTTTCTAATAACCCAAGAAATTCATGGATTGCTGCTTGTCTGTCATCATTGGATAACATTTTCCATGTCGTCCAATCAATTGTTCGGAAATCGTGGAGACAATACCAGCCATCCAGCGTTTTTGCTGCTTCACTCATCTTATCACTCCTAAACGTTGAAACGTTAAATATATAACCCTACTATAACATAGTTTCTCCAAAATCATGTTGCATACAACTTGCTGAAAAAGAAAATTGAGATGAAATAAATCAAGTAAAATTGCTAAATAGTCGGAAAAATTTTGTCAAATATATGAAAAAAGGGAGAGATTTCATAAATATAGTGGTTACTCCTTGAATTTTTACTATGGTAGAGTATCCTATAATAGGGACTATAAGATATATAGGAGGAGTAAATGAATGAGCGATTTATTTACAGGTTTAAAAGAAAAAGTAACTGGACAAGATCTAAGAATTGTTTTTCCTGAAGGATTGGATGAAAGAATTTTAAAAGCAGCTAGCCGTTTAGCGGAAGAAAACGTGTTAACTCCTATCTTAATTGGCGATATAGAAGAAATTCAAACAAAAGCAAAAAACTTAGGTGTTTCTTTAGAAAAAGCAGAAATTTATGATCCAAAAAAATATGATCAATTCGATGAACTTGTAGCTTCTTTTGTTGAAAGGCGTAAAGGAAAAGCAACAGAAGAAGATGGTAGAAAGATTCTTTTAGATGAAAACTACTTTGGTACAATGCTTGTTTATACAAACAAAGCAGAAGGATTAGTAAGTGGAGCGATTCACTCTACTGCAGACACAGTTAGACCAGCATTGCAAATTATTAAAACAAAGCAAGGTGTAAAAAAGACATCTGGTGTCTTCATTATGGTACGTGAAGATGAAAAATATGTATTTGCGGACTGTGCAATCAATATTGCTCCAGATAGTCAAGATCTTGCAGAAATCGCTGTAGAAAGTGCAAAAACAGCAAAAATGTTTGATGTGGATCCACGAGTTGCATTATTAAGCTTCTCGACAAAAGGATCAGCAAAGTCTCCTGAAACAGAAAAAGTAGAAGCAGCTCTTGCAGAAGCTAAATTAAGAGATCCACTTCTAGTAATTGATGGAGAATTCCAATTTGACGCAGCGTTTGTTCCATCTGTTGCTAAACAAAAAGCGCCGAATTCACCACTTCAAGGAGACGCAAATGTATTCGTATTCCCAAGTTTAGAAGCAGGAAATATTGGCTACAAAATTGCTCAAAGACTAGGAAACTTTGAGGCAGTAGGACCGATTTTACAAGGCTTAAACCGTCCGGTAAATGACCTTTCCCGCGGCTGTAATGAAGAAGATGTGTATAAACTAGCATTAATTACAGCAGCTCAAAGCTTAAGCAACTAAATAGCGGTACATAGAGTACCATACCAAAAATGTCTGCTGCAAAATAGCAGGCATTTTTGGTATGGAAACAATACAAAGTTTTTCCTCTACAACCCCTGATGGCTTTTCCACCGAAAAATTAGATAATCTATCTTCTTTTTTTCCCAGATTGTTTCCGTTATAATAGGGTATTATTTGTTCCTGAAAAAAGGAGATTAAGGATGAAAGAGAATCATAATTTGTTGCATCAAGAAAAATGGAGAATTATTGATCAGTCCAGCACAGGGCTGCATGTATCAGCACTGCATTCGTTTGGAATGGACGATACATTATGTGCTTCTGTAGGCAGCGGCAGTTCTCCTGCAACGGTGCGGACATGGGTCCACGACCGTACCGTTGCACTAGGTATTCAAGATACAAAGCTGCCTCATATGCAAAAGGCGCTGGCATTTTTAGAAGATCAAGGATACCGTTATATTGTACGTAATTCAGGTGGACTGGCGGTTGTATTAGATCAAGATGTATTAAATATTTCCATCATCTTGCCGGAGCAGGAGAAAGGAATAGATATAAATAGTGGATATGATGTGATGTGGGAACTAATTAAGCGGATGTTTGCTAATTTTCAGCGAGATATTGAAGCAAAAGAAATTAAAGGGTCTTATTGCCCAGGCAGCTATGATCTTAGTATAGACGGCAAAAAATTTGCCGGCATATCACAAAGGCGAATTCGTAATGCTGTAGCAGTGCAAATTTATCTTTGTGTGAACGGCAGCGGGAAAAAACGAGGCGAATTAATTCAGCAGTTTTATTCATTAGGTGTTGCAAATGAACAAACAAGACTTGCTTTTCCAGTGATTAAGCCAGATGTTATGGCATCTTTATCTGAACTTCTCGGAGTAGAATTAACCGTGGATCAAGTAATGACAAGATTATTATGGACGTTAAAGGAACATGCGGGCCTATTATATGCCGATCAACTGCAAGGGGAAGAAATCTCTTTATTTGATGCGTACTATCAGCGCGTAACAGAAAGAAACGACAAGATTTTACAAGCGTTTGTATAATCAAAAGGCTGTTTTCTCAAAGTTTGTTGTTTTTCACGTGAAAAAATGGGAGAAGAAGTACTCAGCAGACTGAATACACATAGACTCCTGTGGGAATGCGAGAAAGACGAGACCCCACAGGAGCGTTTGCGACGAGGAGGCTCGACGCTCGCTAAACGGACGAAGTGTATTCGGGCTGCGAGTTTAAAAGCAACAATATATACGAAAACAGCCAATCAAAAAGAGGATTTTTCCTAATTATGCTTACCATTGCTATAAACAGCATGGTAAAGTAGTTTTAGGAAAATCCTCTTTATTTAATCGAGAATGGCTGCCAGTGTCCTCTTCCTCTTTTTTTATCTCTTTGTTATTAACTTATTCTGCTACTTTTTCTAAATTCCCGTTTTTATCCATTTTAAATTTAGTGGCAGGTCGGTCCTCTTCATCTAATAAAACAAGTTTTCTTGCCCTATTCATTATTTTCATTAATGTTTCGTAGTCTTCTTGAATCGTTTCTGAATTGTTCTCCAGGTTATTCAAAGTGTTCTCTAATTCCTTATTTTTACTTCTTAATGTACCTATTTCTCTTTTTAATCTTTCATTCTCGCTTTTTAAAATATCCACTTGCATTTGTAAGTTTCTAAAATTTTGCAAATAAGAAATAACAGTATCAAAGTCTAGGTTATTCGTATTGTAAGTAGGATTGGATCTTACATTAGCCTGCTGATAATTCTCATTTTGTTCGAAATTACTTGGTTGGTAGCTTGCTATAACTTCCTCTTGTGGAGGTAAAACATCTGCTTCCAATAAGCCCATTTCTACATTGGTAGATACAGATAATGCCTCGAAGTCATCTGCTGTTGGGGCAGGTGGCGAGTAAAGTAGTTTCTTCTTTCCACTCTGATCCTTCCCTAACATTCTTTGCCGTTGTTTTCGTTGCTTTTTAGCCAATTGCAGCGCTTTTTCATACTGGTGTCGTACAACAGCGTTCCATCTAAATCCACAAGCTGCAGAAGTTCGATTCAACTTATCTCCAACTTCTTCAAAGGCATTTAATTGTGTGCTGCCTTCGCGCACATGACGCAATACTGTTTCCGCTAATAATAAATCATTTTCCTCTGACCAAGCATCTTGGCGTAATTTCATTATACTCAACTCCCAAAATTTTACGATAAATAAATAGTGATAGTTACATCATTTCCAACTATTTTTTTATTTATACAAGGAATTGTAAGGATAGTAGATTTTTTTATAGTAAAGGCTCAGCTAAACTATAATGTTGTTTATGGAAAGGGAGTAGATTCCCTGACCATTTGAAAATCAATAATGGAATTTAACAGAGCCTTAGTAAAAAATAATCATGAGTTTCCTATTTATATGGATAAGAAGAAGAGTACTTGTAGACCACAGGCTCGAAGGATGCAAATCAATCGACGAAAAGTAATTACGTTGCGTACTTAGTCGACTTTCCTTTTTCTGCGTATTTAGCCGGTCAGGAGCCATCTTGGTTTATGCTTGTCGCTGATAGACAGGCGGCTTACCCTTTTCCTTCGATTGTTCATTCTGAATAAAAAAGGCTGAAAGAAAGGCAAATATACTAGTGACAAATCCAAACATAAATAGATGGTGAATGCCAGCCATATTACTTGTTCCACTTGTTAGAAGGGCTCCCATAATAGTAACTCCTACAGCAGTACCTATATTTCTGCAGAACATAAAAAAAGAAGTGGATATGCCTTTTTCATGGTTGCCTACTAACTGTTGTGAGCCAATTACGCCAACGGTGCTGATTAGCCCGAAAGCTAATCCTTGAATAAGCATAATAGCGAAAGTATACACAAAACCGTGTGTCTCATTTAATAAAGCTAATAAAATCCCGGAAATAACTAATAATGTATTCCCAATTATTAATAGAATACGATAGCCGTATTTTACTATCCATTTTCCGGCAGGGACAGATACAAGCATCCATCCGACTGCAACGCCTAGTAAAGCAGTCCCGCTTATAAAGGTGGATAATCCTGCGATATCTTGTAGGAAAAGGGGAATAAAACTAGCAGTTCCAAATAAAGCTAGTGTCCCGATAAAAGAATTTATATAAATCCATGTAATCGTCTTATTTTTAAAAATGGTAAATGGCACAATAGGAGAAATTTGTTTTTTTTCAAAAAAATAAAAAAGAGTTAATAATGCAATTCCAAGCATAGAGAAGAGAATAGTATTTTTTTCAACGATTGTAATAAGAAGCAGGAAGGTGATTCCAGCAGCAAATAAAATGGCCCCTATATAATCGATGTTTGCTTTTTTCGGCTGATAATGTTCTTTATAAGGCAAGAGGGTAAGAACAGCTAATAAACAAACAGGCAGATTAATAAAAAATATCCATCTCCATGAAAGAAGTTCAACAAATAAAGAACCAAGCAATGGTGCAATAATAGCAGATAATCCCCACATTGCAGTAAATAGCGCCTGGATTTTTCCGCGTTTTTCCATAGGGAAAAGATCACCTGCAATAATAGCTGGAAATGGCATCATAAATCCTGCTCCCAATCCTTGAATGCCTCGGAAGGTAATCAGCTGTACCATATCTGCTGAGAGTCCACATAATAAACTGCCCAATAAAAATAAAATAATTCCAAAACCAAAAATCTTTTTCCGCCCAAATAAATCCGAAAGTCTTCCTGCAATAGGAGAAAGAATGGTACTCATAATCATATAGGTTGCAAAAGACCATGCATATAAGTCCAATCTGCCTAATTCCTCTGCGATAATAGGCATGGTAGTGTTCATAATAGTCGAATCAATGGATGCAACAAGCATGGCGAGTACAATGCTGGTCATTACGAATAATCTACTATTTTTCATTTAAACGCTCCTCCTTAAATTCAGAAGAAATTATACAATAATAATAATCAGAAAGATAGGCAGAAAGCTTAAAGAACGTTGAAATGTTGTCGAAACGCTGCATAATATGTTTTTTTATCTTAAATAATAGAGGCAAACAAGCAGTTATTACAGTATTTCTACTAATTTTGAAAAAAGTTTGCATCTTGCATTGAAAAGAAAGAAGGGGTAAAATACCTTATAATGCGTGTTCAAAAAGGGGATAAATAAGAAGCTTTTTTGAACAACCTCTAAGATTAACGATATGTTTTTTATAGAAAGGGATGTCCCGATGGCAAACGAATTCCGTGTTTGCGACGATTGTCAGGCGGTTAATTTAAAAACATTAATACCTCGCCTAAAGCAAATTGACCCAGATGCCAAGATTGAGGTAGGTTGTCAATCTTATTGTGGTCCAGGTCGAAAAAAAACATTTGCTTTTGTAAATAATCGTCCACTTGCAGCGTTATCTGAAGATGAACTAATGGATAAAATAAATAACAAGCTAAAGAAGTAACCTGCTCTCTTAAAAATGAGAATAGAGCTGCAAACTTGTTATGTGCATAAATAGATCTCATAAAATAGAGGATGTTTCCGCAGGAAGTGTTAGCATTCATAAGAAGATTCTTATGATGGTTCACTTTTCAATTGGAACCACCTCTTTTTATATTTACTAGTATGTTGAACAACGAAAAACTTCCTATTGCTTTTCTTACAGTTCCTTGTTTAGACAGATAAAGTAAGGGGAAAATGTAAGAGAAGTAAGTTGATAGAGAGAAGGTACAAAATATGCCCTATTCTATGGAAAAGTTAACTGAAGAAAAGGTATTTAAAGATCCGGTGCATCGTTATATTCATGTACGAGATCGGGTTGTTTGGGATTTAATTGGAACAAAAGAATTCCAGCGATTGCGAAGAATTAAGCAGCTTGGTACAACCTATCTGACATTTCATGGAGCAGAGCATAGCAGATTTAATCATTCTCTTGGTGTGTATGAAATTGTCAGGCGTATTGTAGATGATGTTTTTAAAGATAGAAAAGAGTGGAATAACAATCAAAGATTACTTTCCTTATGCGCTGCCTTGCTGCATGATTTAGGCCATGGACCTTTTTCCCACTCATTTGAAAAAGTATTTGATTTAGATCATGAACAGTTTACCCAGGAGATTATTTTAGGAAATACAGAGGTAAATCAAGTCCTAACGAGAGTAGAAAAGGATTTTCCTAAAAAGGTTGCAGAAGTAATTGGCAAAACATCAAAAGAAAAGCTGGTAGTAAGTTTAATTTCCAGTCAGATTGATGCTGACCGGATGGATTATTTATTGCGGGATGCTTATTTTACTGGAGTCAGCTACGGGAACTTTGATATGGAACGAATTCTGCGCGTCATGCGACCAAGAGAAGATCAGGCGGTTATTAAACAAAGTGGGATGCATGCAGTGGAAGATTATATTATGAGCAGGTATCAAATGTACTGGCAAGTATATTTCCATCCCGTAACAAGAAGTGCTGAAGTAATTCTAACGAAGATATTACATAGAGCAAAACACTTACATTCGCAGCTCTACTCCTTCAAACATCATCCTACTCATTTTTATTCACTTTTTGAAGAAAAAACAACATTAGAAGACTACTTAAAATTGGATGAAGCGATTATTCTTTATTATTTTCAAATGTGGCAAGAAGAAGATGACGCAGTACTAAGTGATTTATGCCGCAGATTTATGAATAGAAACTTATTTAAGTATGTAGAGTTTGACCCAGCAAAAGAATTTAAAAAGCTCGCAGAACTATCTGTCCTTTTTCGAAAAGCTGGAATAGATCCAGATTATTATCTTGTTGTCGATTCTTCGTCTGACCTGCCATATGACTTTTATCGGCCGGGTGAAGAAGAAGAACGATTGCCAATTCAATTATTGATGAAAAACAATGATATAAGAGAACTTTCCAGAGAATCAGAAATAGTAGATAGCATTTCTGGAAAAAGAAGAACCGATCACAAGCTATATTTTCCTAAAGATATCTTAAAAAAGGACAACACGAAGGGGAAAATAAAAAAACAAATTTGTCAATTGTTAGATATAACTTAAAAGCAGTCGTTCAATAAATTAGTGGTGTTTTTGGGAATAAATGGAGTAGGAGATGACTAGTTTTGTTAAAAGATCATGCAAAAATAATAAAAGCTATTGCTGCTTCAGGTGAGATTATCGGAAGAAAAAAATTACAAAAGATGATTTATATAGCCAAGAAGCTGGATTTTCCGTTCCAAGAAAAATATCAATTTCATTTTTTTGGTCCCTACTCAGAAGAGTTAACATTAAGAGTGGAAGAACTATGTAATATGGGATTTTTAAATGAAATAAAAGAAAAAAAGGGCGGATATTTTCAATATCGTTATTCTTTAACAAATAATGGGGAAGAATTTTTGGAACTGAATGAAGTGGACATGCCATTGCTGGCATCCTGTCTTACAGATATGAATGAACAAAATTCCAGATTTCTTGAGCTTGTTTCTACGGTGCTCTTTTTTGATAATTTAGCAAAAGAAGAAGTACAAGAAAAAGTGTTTACATTAAAGAGTAAACAAAAATATACAGTGGAAGAAATAGAGAATGCCTATTTATATATTGAAAGCCTTAGAGAAAAAGTAAAGCAATAAGTAAAAGCCAGCCGTTTGCAGAGGCTGGCTTTTAGTATAATGTTTTAGATTTAGTCTTAAGCTATTTTGGCACAATGATAAGGATGGTAGGTTTATAGTACAAAAAAACCCCCTCTATCCGTAAATGAGGTCACTGAAAAAGTGGATGCTATGAAATAAAGATAGTGAAAATCCAAGCATTCAGAGGTTTTCGTTCGGTTTTCCGAGGCTTACCACACGCTTTCCGCGGGGCGAGCGCCGAGCCTCCTCGTCGCTTTGCTCCTGTGGGGTCTCGCCTGTCTCGCTAATCCCGCAGGAGTCGTGCGGACGCCTCTCCTAACCAACATGATGATCGTTTTCAAACTCTCTATACCATTTTTATCCTACTCTATAATTTATATAATAAAACACTTCTTCGGTGGCCTTGCCGTAAACCACGAATAAAGTAGGCGTTTTACTAATCATTTTTTGAGCTTATTCATCACTTGCACGTTTGCCGGCGATGCCGTAATTATTTTTTGACATTTCCTCAATAAATACAACAATTTTTTCTTTTGGAGCGCCTGTTGTTTCAGATACTGCATCTGTTACTTTTTCTACAAGATTCTTTTTTTGGTCTTCTGTACGGCCTTCTAGCATTTTTACAGTAATGTATGGCATTGGTTGTCCCTCCTGATAATATTCTCATTTTTGTCTGAAAAATTTACAATTTATTCGTAAGTAGTTTTTCATATTTTCAGAAAAATTGCAAGGTCCATATTCAATCTTTTACAGATAAGTGAAGTCAACGAAGAAAGTGAGAAAGTTTTCCTTTCCAATTTAATATCATGTATAATTTTAATGGAGAGAAACGAGAGGAATTATCTAATTTTGAGTACATAATGTTTTAAGAAAGGAGCTTATCATTTGTTATTTTCACAATCATGGGCAGATTTGCCGTATATTATTATTACTGTCATTATAGGTTTTACACTACATGAATATGCACATGCATATGTAGCTTATAAATTTGGGGATCCAACAGCAGAAAAGCAAGGAAGATTAACCTTAAATCCGATTGCTCATATTGACCCGCTTGGTGCTATTTTTATTATACTTGTTGGCTTTGGATGGGCTCGGCCAGTACCTGTTAACCGTTATTATTTTAAACGTCCTAAACTAGCAGGAGTGCTTGTTTCCTTCGCAGGACCATTCAGTAATTTAGTGTTGGCTTTTATCGGTTTTGTTTTATATTCTATTTTATATAAAACAGGAATAACAGATGGATTGCCGATTGATTTTTATCCTTTTTTAAATATTTTTGTGTATATGAATTTATTGCTTTTTGCATTTAATTTAATTCCTTTGCCTCCATTAGATGGATACCGAATCATTGAGGATTTAGTTTCCTCTCGAACTAGAGCGAAAATGTCCCAATATGAAGTGTATGGCTCAATTTTATTTATTGTATTAGTTGTGACAGGATTATCCCAAATCACTATTTTTCCGTACATAGAAATGGTGCAAAGGGTATTTATTCAGCTGTTTAGAAGTATTATAAATGTATAAGAAAAGGAGTGTTTAATCATTGGAAGAGAAAAAGAAAAAAACGATTGGATTTAATATTATAAAAAATGATCCAACAGACGGGCATGGCGGTTTCGGCGTTGGCAGCTTAAGTCTAGAAAATGTATCTCCTGTTATTATTGATGTGGAGGCAGGGGAAGCGGCTGTAGATGTTGGGGCAATGCATGCAAGAAGCGTTGTGGAAAAAGGGATAAAATTTTTAAAAGACAAGGAAGAAGTTCCTAATGGAAAACCATACTGGTTAATATGGGTAACGATTGACCGTAAACTAGACGGTCCTTATTACGCTGGGGTAACTGCATGTGAAATGACGGTGGATCGTTCCATACGACGAGGCTATAAATCGTTGCCAGAGCATGTCAATAAAATGGATAAATCGATGAAACGCCATATTATGGTTGATCATATGGACGATAAATCGAAAAAAGTGCTGGCTGAGTTTCTACAAAACCATGATCAGACTTTATGGGATAATTCCAGTGTAAAATTAAAAGAAGATTTATTAGGGTGAAAAGAACGCAGACCTTTTTTATGAGCTTACTTTATGAGTAAATAAGTGTAAAGGGTAAAACGGGGTCGAATAAGAAGAAAAATATTTTGAAGCGAATTATAAAAGACAAAATGTGTTGAACAATAAGGAAAATGTCCTTCACCAGGGTTATGAAGGACAAAATGTGGTCGAACAATAAGGAAAATGTCCTTCATCAGGGTTATGAAGGACAAAATGCGTTGAACAATAAGGAAAATGTCCTTCATCAGGATTATGAAGGACAAAATGTGGTCGAACAATAAGGAAAATGTCCTTCATCAGGGTTATGAAGGACAAAATGCGTTGAACAATAAGGGAAATGTCCTTCATCAGGGCTATGAAGGACAAAATGTGTTGAACAATAAGGAAAATGTCGTTCATCATGGTTATGAAGGAAAAAAACGTTCGAACCCCAATAAAGATGTCCTTCATCAGAGCTATGAAGGACATCTTTATTTGAGAATTGCCTGTGAATTAAATTACCAATGAAAAATCCGTTTATACCAAGGCATTTTTTCCTCAATTTTCTTGCCTTTTTTATTAGAATCAGAAGCATCCTCTTTCGGCAAGTCAGAGCAATACTCGGTTGGCACTGTTTCTTTTGTAAAGTACATCAACCTTTTTGTAGGACAGCCACTTGTTGCCAGCTTGCCGCTTTTCGGATCTATATACACGCCGACTGTTCCTTTAGTAGGCTCAAATCCCTTAATCGGTTCCTCTTTTAAGCTTTCTTCCATAAAGTGAACCCATACGTTTTTTGCGTATGTTTTATCGGCAGCCAAAGTAATTGGCTCTCCTTGATCGTATCCAGTCCATACTGCAGATACGAGCTGTGGGGTATAGCCAATCATCCAGCTGTCTGATTCCGTTGAACCAGATTTTCCAGCATAAATTCTGTTCATTTCTTTCATAATGGTCGTTCCAGTAACACTTGAATAGCCGTCTAAGTTTTTATCAAACATACCGGTCATCAATTCGTTCATCACAAAGGTTAAATCTTTATTTAACAATCTTTTTTGTTCTTGTTTATGCTGATACAACACTTTTCCATCAGCTGTTTCGATTTTTGTAATAAATACTGGTTCTACTTTTTTTCCGCCATTGGCAAAGATGCTGTAGGCGTTTGCCATTTCAATTACTTTCACGTTGGAAGTACCTAATGCCAACGAAGGGACTTCCTGCAGCGGAGTAGAAATTCCGAATCTTTTTGCTGTTTCGACTAAAGTGTTTTGTCCTAAAAATAAATGGGTTTTCACAGCATACACATTATCTGATAAGGCAAGTGCCTGAGCTAACGTAATATTTCCTTCTGCATATTTATTATTAAAATTATGGGGAGTATACGGATCCTGTCCGTCCTCAAAACGGAAAGTTGTTTTTTCACTGCTCATCATTGTTGCTGGAGTAAAACCATGTTCTAAAGCAGCATAATACAACAACGGTTTCATCGTCGATCCCGGTTGTCTAGTCGCTTGTACTGCTCTGTTAAACGGACTTTTATCATAATCCCGGCCGCCAACCATTGCTTTTACATACCCCGTTTTAGGATCCATTGAAACAAATCCAATTTGAATATTGCTTTTCGGATTTATGACGGAGTGAATGGTGTTTTCTGCAATTTCCTGCTGTTTCGTATTTAAAGTTGTATAAACGCGCAAGCCTCCAAGGGCAATTGTCCGGTCATCTAAATGAAGCTCATTTTTTAAAATATTTTTTACAGTATCTTGAAAATATGGTGCTGTTTCCACATTTGATATCGGGAACTTGCCGACATAGGTTAATTTTTCCTTTAAGGCCTGCTCCATTTGTGTTTTGTTAATATAATGATTTTTTTTTAGTGATTGTAAAATAATCTTTTGTCTTTGTTTTGCTTTATCCAAAGATATGAGTGGAGAGTATGAGCCAGGACCTTTTGGAATTCCTGCAAGCATCGTTGCTTCTCCTAAGGAAAGGTCCGATGCGTCTTTTCCGAAATAGTATTGACTGGCAGCTTCTGCACCGTAAGCACCGTTTCCATAATAGATCGTATTTAAATATCCTTCCAAAATTTCTTGTTTACTATAAAACATTTCGAGGCGAATCGCATAAAAAGCTTCCGATAACTTTCTTTTCCATGTTTTATCATGCTCTAAAAATAAGTTTCGGGCGTATTGCTGCGTAATCGTACTTGCTCCTTGCACCTTTTCCATCGCCTTTATATCAGCAAGAACTGCGCCTGCCATTCGTTTATAATCAAATCCATGATGAGTAAAAAAGTTTTTATCTTCAATAGAGACGGTTGCATTCACAAGAGAAGGACTAATCTCTTCAATCGGAACCCAATATCGTTTTTGTCCATTATTGCTTTCACCGATGATGCTGCCATCATCGGAATAATAAAAAGTAGATTGGGAAACAGCAAGAGGTGGCGGCCCTAATATCTTCGCATAAATAAGAATGCCAATAACGACTATGCTGACAGTAATCATCGATAATAATCCTAAAAAAACAAATAGTCGAAAATATTTAGATGAGTTTTTAAGCCGGTTTTTTGCCATGATCTCCATTTATATAACACCTCCCAAATGATAATGAATTCCATGAGCTTTTCAAGCTGATGAAAGTTTACTACAGCAAATAATAATAGATAGCTATAGTATGTAGTTATGATGTGGGTTTTAAACATTTTTATACCTCTATAGTTAAATTTTTCATGTAAATACTCTAAGGCTTGTTTCAGGTTTAATAAGTATTTGTTTGGGGAGTATGAGGAATGATAGAAAGAAAAAAAGAATGGGGGATATATAATGGGAATATGGTTTACAGAAAAACAAACAGATCATTTTGGCATTACGATGAAAATTAACCGAACTTTACATACAGAGCAAACAGAATACCAAAAGCTGGATATGGTAGAAACAGAAGAGTGGGGAAATATGTTATTGCTAGATGGAATGGTCATGACGTCTGTTAAAGATGAGTTTGTTTATCATGAAATGGTGGCACATATACCTTTGTTTACACACCCTAATCCTGAAAATGTGTTAGTAGTAGGCGGTGGTGATGGTGGTGTAATTAGGGAGGTATTAAAACATCCAAGCGTAAAAAAAGCAACATTGGTTGATATAGACGGAAAGGTAATCGAATACAGCAAACAATATCTTCCGGAAATTGCAGGGATGTTAGAGGATAAAAGAGTGGAAGTAAAAGTAGGTGATGGTTTTATGCACATCGCTGAAAGTGAAAATGAATATGATGTTATTATGGTAGATTCAACTGAACCTGTAGGACCAGCAGTAAACTTATTTACAAGAGGTTTTTATGCTGGAATTTCTAAAGCGTTAAAAGAGGAAGGGACTTTTGTAGCGCAATCAGATAATCCATGGTTTAAAGCGGATTTAATTCGCTCCGTTCAAAAAGATGTAAAAGAAATTTTTCCAATTACTAGATTATACTTGGCGAACATTCCTACTTATCCAAGTGGTATATGGGCGTTCACAATCGGATCAAAAAAATTTGATCCATTAGAAGTGCCAGATAGCCGTTTCCATGATATCGAAACGAGATATTATACAAAGGAAATACATAAAGCAGCATTTGTATTGCCGAAGTTTGTGAAAGATCTAATGTAAGTGAGTTTCAAAAAGGAGATAAAAAGAGCCGAATAAGTCGAAGCGTAGAAGTCACTTCAAGCAATGAACACAGCAAATAAAACAAGTGAAAAAACTCGTTGAAAGAAACGAGTTTTTTCTACTAAATTCTCAGGTTGATTCACGACATGCTCTATTAAGGCATGAAGACTTGCGAGGAGTAGAGTGTTTGTCGACATCCTGAAATTATACGCTTTTGCTTGGTTATTTCTCAACCATTGAAAACAATATCTTTTCCATTTCTTCTTTAGATAAAGTATCCGCAATCATTACAATTTTATATTTTTTATCTGGTACAGTTATTCTCATCCCTGTGATATTGCTGCTTGAATAGTAACAATAATCCATTGTATATCCATTTCTTTCATATGACTCTGTATGCTCAAAGTGCCATTCTTCTATTGTGTCTTTTACTTGGTCGTCTATTTTCTGCTGTTCTGTAATGAATCCGCCGAATTTCTCGCTTCTATATTGTAATGTGACAGTCGGATCATGCCCTATGTTATTTTCCGAAGTTTGTGCTTTTTCCCACTCTAATTTATATCCTTCCGGGATATAGGTTGGTCGGTTTATAGGGTAACTGGACATTTTTTGTGCTTCTTCAAATGTATGTTGCGTTAGTTGCGCTATTCTTTTTTCGTATTTTTCTATTTTCTGTAGAATAGTATCGTTCTTCTTTTTCTCTTCAGAAGTTAAGGAATGTCTATTTTCGTCTTGCATTTTTTTGATTATTTTTAAACCCTCTTTTTCTAGTTGAATATACTCAGAAAACTCTTCTTTCGTCAAAACCTTTTTTGCTAATTCCAAATGAGTTTCTAAATAGGGAACAAAATGATCCCCACCATCTGGTAATTCTTCTTTTGAGCCAAAAATTTTATTTATTAATGTATCTGCCGCTTCTGCGAAATAATAATTTCCTAAAGTTAATGGTAAAATTATTATCAAAATAGAAGCAGCAGTGCCGATAATCCATTTTGGGAAATGTTTCTTTTTCTCTTTTGTTAAATGCAGAGAGAGATCTTTATCATTTGAACTTATGAACTCTGTATTTTCTGTTTTCATAGGAACAACTTTCTGCTCTTTTCTCAAAAAACTAATTGCAGAGTTAATGGCTATCTTAATTAGCCACGTTTTAAAATATTCTGGTTTTTTCAAGGATTTTAATTTACTGAATGATTTATAAGCGGTCTCTTGAACAATATCAAGGGCATCATTTTTATTTCTTACATACACATACGCAATTCGATATAAATCTTCTTCATATTGTTGGAAAAGAGTTATGTATGCTTTCTCATCACCCTTTTGTGCTTTTTTTACTAAGTTGTAAATGGTAATCACCTCTTTTTTTGATTTCTAATTATTAGACAGTCTTGTTGACTATTTGGCTTTAATTAGCTAAAAATTTATTTTTCGATTAGCGGGATATGAATAAGGAAGAAAAGGATTGTTTTTTCTGCAAAATGTACTATATAGCATTTAATAAAAGTATAACTTTTCCTAGATTATCCTCACCATCTTGCACTTCCCCTTTAAAAAATTTATACTTATAAAGTTATACACAGTAAACGAAAAGGAAGTGTTGCCGTTGTCAGCTTTATCAGCGGAACAAGTGCCTGTTAAAATACATGTAACAACCCATATATACAACGGGAAGAATAAAGAGAGCATTGAGTGGATTGGGTTTGGACAATATTTAGAAAAAGATAATAGTAAATATATAAAGTATGAAGAAATTATAGAAGAAGGCTCCATCAAAACCATTATTAAGATAGCAGAAAAGGAAGGATTGATCCTTCGCAGCGGGGCCGTAAAAATGAGGCTTTCCTTCATGCTGAATAAGCTGCGAAATGGCAGTTATGAAAGTCCATACGGGGTTTTTCAGCTAGTTACTGATACAAAAAGAATGACGCTGGAAAAATCGCCGAATCATACGTCAGGCACCTTTGATTTATTATATGACCTAAAAATGCAAGGCAATCAAAATGGAACGTATCATATGACGATAATTTTCAAGGAGGAGAAAAAATAAGCATGAATATAGTTGACCAAATAAAAGAAAATTTAAAGCAAGAGATTAAAGTAAGTGTTATAAAAGCAGGATTAGCAGCAGAAGAGCAAATTCCTGAAGTCGTTTTAGAACTTCCAAAAGATAAAGCACATGGAGATTATTCAACCAATATGGCGATGCAATTAGCGAGAGTGGCAAAAAAAGCGCCGCGTATGATTGCAGAAGCTATCATTGGAAATTTCGATACAAGCAAAGCGTCTATTGAAAAGTTAGAAATTGCCGGACCTGGATTTATCAACTTTTATATGAACAACAGCTATTTAACCGATTTAATTCCGACTATTTTAAAAGCAGATGAAGCATATGGTCAAACAAATGTTGGAAACAAAGAAAAGGTACAAGTAGAGTTTGTTTCTGCAAACCCAACAGGAGACCTGCATTTAGGACATGCTCGCGGCGCTGCCGTTGGTGATTCATTATGTAATATTTTAGATAAAGCGGGCTATGATGTATCAAGAGAATATTATATTAATGATGCTGGAAACCAAATTAATAACTTAGCATTATCGGTAGAAGCACGTTATTTCCAAGCGTTAGGTGTGGAAAAAGAAATGCCGGCAGATGGCTACCATGGAGAAGATATTGTTGGCATCGGCAAAAAGCTAGCGGAAGAATTCGGTGAAAAGTATGTAAATGTTTCTGAGCAAGAACGTTTTGACTTTTTCCGTGAATATGGTCTGAAATACGAGATGGCAAAACTAAAACAAGATTTAGAAGACTTCCGTGTGCCGTTTGATGTTTGGTATTCAGAAACATCCTTATACCATAATGGCAAAATTGATGTTGCCCTTAATACGTTAAAAGAAAATGGCTACATTTATGAGCAGGATGGTGCGACATGGCTGCGCTCAACCGATTTTGCTGATGATAAAGACCGTGTTTTAATTAAAAATGACGGATCATACACTTATTTAACTCCTGATATCGCTTACCATAAAGATAAGCTGGAAAGAGGATTTGAAAAGCTTATTAATATTTGGGGAGCAGATCATCACGGGTATATCCCGCGTATGAAGGCTGCAATTCAAGCGCTTGGCTATGATAAAGACGCGTTGGAAGTAGAAATTATTCAGCTTGTTCATCTATATAAAAATGGTGAAAAAATGAAGATGAGTAAACGTACAGGGAAAGCGGTAACGATGAGAGACTTAGTAGAGGAAGTTGGTCTTGATGCAACACGCTACTTCTTTGCGATGAGAAGTGCGGATACGCATTTAGATTTTGACTTAGATTTAGCAGTATCTCAATCAAATGAAAACCCTGTTTACTATGCACAATATGCTCATGCCCGCATTTCCAGTATTTTAAGACAAGGAAAAGAGCAAGGCATCGAGTTGACAGACAACTTAGATGTGGCACAAATTGCAGCCGAAAAAGAATTTGATTTGCTGAAAAAATTAGGCGAATTCCCACAAGCGGTTGGAGAAGCAGCATTAAAAAGAATGCCGCATAGAATTACTAACTATATTTATGATCTAGCATCCACATTCCACAGCTTCTACAATGCGGAAAAAGTGTTGGATGCAGATAACTTAGAAAGAACAAAAGCAAGATTAGCACTTATTAAAGCAACACAAATTACATTAAAAAATGCATTGCGCTTAATTGGCGTATCTGCACCAGAGAAAATGTAAGAAGCATCAATAAAAGGATTGGCGACCTGCGCCAATCCTTTTTATTTAGTTCATTACCCATTTATCTTTCAAAAATAGCAGCCTGCCCAGTAAAAAGACAATTACCATTACAATAATATTGCTTCCAAAAGTAATGAAAATATGTTCATAATTTAAAATGCCAAATATTAATTCTTTTAGTAGGCTGAATAAATTCATAATAGGTATGGCAAAATGTTTGACCTTCAGTTCGTTTATGCCAAGATTGGATGTAAACATCAACGGAAAGACAGTGAGCATCATAATAGGTGTACTGTAGCTCTGTGCTTCTTTGATTGTTTTGCCGATAATGCTTGTCAGCATGTGAAGAGAAGCGACAAACATTGAATAAATAATCGTAATCAACAAGGAGAATCCAATAGTTGCCAAATAATTATTATCAAAATGAATAGCTTTTTTTAAGTTTTCCGTTAAAAAAGTAATTTCCAGCACAACAACTATTAGTGTAACAACCCCGGTAATTGTACCGATTGTTGTAATGGTTAACCATTTGGCGAATACTAAAATGGAGCGATTAATTGGCGTCATTAATAATGCTTCCATCGTTTTTTTCTCTTTTTCGCCTGCGAACAAATCAGCAGCAGAAGGACCTGAACCTACACCGATGCTAATCGCTAATATTAATGGGATAAGCATGGCAATTACATTGATCGTTGGATCTTCAGCAGAAATTTCTTTTTGCGTTATTTGGAAAGGCTGAATGATATTTGTTGCAACACCTTCTTTTTCCAAACGCTCAAACACAATCGATTTTTCATATTGAGATAATGCGTTCGTGACAAGTGATATAAGAGTTGAAGAACTCTGGCTAAAAGTATCTCCGATAATGGTTATATTTGTTTCTGTTCCATTTTGAATATTAGCAGAGAAATGTCGATCGAAAATAAGAGCCGCCTGAGCTTCGCCTTTTTGCAATGTTTTTTCCGGATTAGCAACATGTTTTAATTGAAGATTCTCACTTGTTTTTAATACATTTTCAACTCCTTTATCTAGTGATGAATCAACAGCTAGTGTAAAAGTTTCGCCTTCACCGTTGGATACTAGCTTTTCATAAAAAAGCGTTAAGCCAGTCATCATAATAATTGGCAAGAATACGGTTAATAATAGTGTTCTTCGATCTCGAAAACAATCTTTTATTTCTTTTATATATATTTTAAGAAACATAGCTTTGACCTCCTCTTACAAGCTTGCTCATAAAAATATAGTTTAAATCCCTGCTGCCTTCTGAAGTATATAATTGCTCTAAACTGCCATGATGAACGAGCTCTCCTTTATGCATCATCGCAACAGAATCGCATAACATGCTTACTTCTTCCATTATGTGGCTGGAAAAAATAATCGTTTTTCCTTCTCGTTTTAATTGATGGACAAGCTGGCGGAAAACGTTGGAAGAAGTAATATCCAATCCTGTCGTCGGCTCATCAAATAAAATAATTTCTGGGTTGTGAATTAGAGTTCTGGCAATAGCAACCTTTTGCCGCATCCCTTTGGAAAAACCGCCAACTTTTCGATTTAAATAATCCTTCATCCCAAACATTTTTGCCAATTCATCAATACGCACTTTTGTTTCATGCTTGCTTAAGCCATACAAGGCAGCAAAGTATACTAAGTTTTCTTTAGCTGTTAATCGGTCATATAACCCGGTTTCTCCACCAAAAAGTACACCAATGCGTTTTTTTACTTCTTCTGGTCTAGTGTTTGTAGCATAACCGGCAACGATGACTTTTCCTTCAGTTGGCTGTAGTAGGGTGGCAATAGTGCGAAGAAGAGTAGTTTTCCCTGCACCGTTTTCCCCTAATAAACCAACTGTTTGCCCTTTTTCAACGGTTAAGGATACATGCTTTAAGGCAGTGACAGATGTTTTTTTATCACGAAATTTTTTGGTAACCTCTTGAATATCAATCAAACTCGTTCACCTCTAATTGTGTTATTGCTTTTATCATACAAAGATACAGTGGAAGATTCTGCGGATATGTCGTGAAAATGCCTTTTTATGTCGCGAAAAGGTTAAATAAAAAGATAAAAATGATAAAATAGATAAGTAATTCCAAATTTAGAAATTATAGCGTTTGGCAATGGAAAAAGAGCGAGGCGGTAAAGCATGAGGATTGGTCTAGTAGATGATCGAGTGATTGATTTAGATAAATTAAACGGAATTGTTTCGAGTATTCCAGAAGCAGAAATTGTTTTTTCTACTTTATCGGCAGAAGAAGCATACGAGCAAATCAAAAAAGAATCAATCGATCTATTAATTGCGGATATTGAAATGCCGAATCTTTCTGGCTATGAATTGGCAGATATTATTCATGCACATGCATTAAACATTACAGTGATTTTTGTTACCGCAAACAGCGGATATGCGGTGCATGCTTTTGAACTGAATGTTCATGACTATATCATGAAGCCATATTCAAAAGAAAGACTAGTACAATCGATTCAGAGATTAATAGAAAAAACACAAACGGCAGAAATTGCAGGCAGATTATATGTAAAACAAAAAAGTGATATACATATTATTCAAAAGAAGGAAATTATTTTTATTGAACGATCGGGACGTGCAACGACTATTTATACAAAATCAAATGCGATCAAAACGTATCAAACATTAAATGAGTTAGAAGGAGAATTAAGAGAAAGAGATTTTATCCGATCACATCGTTCCTTTATTATTAATATTCACTATGTGAAAAACTTTTCTTTATATGCCAAAAATTCCTATACCGTCACATTTGATGGAATAGAAGAAAAAGCAATGATAACAAAAGATAAAGTCGAATTTATACAAAATAATTATTTTTAAGGCTGTTTTCTCAAAGTTTGTTATTTTTTCATAAAAAAACAATTTGGAAATGTATTTCTTGGCAACCTGCATACACGTAGACTCCTGTGGGAATGCGTTTAAAAGCAATAATCTATACGAAAACAGCCATTTTTAAAGGTGGGAAGATAGTTGAAAACAGAAAAAGTCTATTGGGGGCTTATTATACTGCTTGCAATCTTTCATGTACGATTATTCATTATGTCCTTTTACTGGAATAATATTATTTTTATCAGCCTTATTGCTGTTATAATAGCAAGCTGTTACTTAATCTCCAGCAAAATTATTGTTCATTCTCTGTTTTATGAAAAGAAAATAAACGGACTGTTGTGGCTGCTGCAACTGCTGGTAATCACTTTGGCTTTCGTTCTGCCCGATTCTTTTAAAGTTCTAGCAATGGCTATGTTTATGGTGATAGAAATATGCCGATATATTACGTTAAATTCGTTCGTTTCCTTAAAACAAAACGTAAATCAATTGGAGGAGGAGCGGATTCACATTAATGAAACCTTCCGAATTGTGCGGAGTGAAAGACATGATTTTCTTAAGCATATTGCTGCTGTTCATTTTATGATGGAAAGCAAAGAATACAATAATGCAAAACAATATTTAGATCAGTTGGTAGAAGGGTATAAGGAAACAAATTTATCTATTAAAGGGGAAAAAGGAGCAGTAGCTGGAGTGCTTCATAGTATTTACAGACAGGCGAAAGCAAGTGGAATAGAGGTTGCATATGATCTCGATTTGCCAGTATCTACACTGCCAATGGCTGATAAAGAATTGGTTGCGATGCTAAGCAACTTACTAACAAACGGTTTGGAAGCATGTCTTGAATGGAGACAAAAATATAATAAGATGCCATTGTTGTCTCTGCAATTTTATAAAAGAAGCGGCATTTACATATTAATTTGTAGAAATGATAGTCTTTCAATTCCTGTTAAAATACTGGATGAATTATTTAATACATACGGACTGTCCACAAAATCAGGAGCGAATAGAGGATACGGTACAAAAATAATCGGAAATATTGTAAAACAACATCATGGTTTTTTAGATTTTGTTTATAAAGAAGAACAGTTTATGGTGAAAATAAAATTCCCTGCACTAACATGAATTAGAGTGTGAAATCGTTATTTTCAAAGGCTGTTTTCGTATAGATTGTTGTTATTTACCCCGCAGCCTGAATACACTTCGCTTTCCGCCGACGAGTGCCGATCCTCCTCGTCGCTATGCTCCTGCACAAGTCTCGTCTTTCTCGCTTTTCCCGCAGGAGTCTACGTGTATTCAGGCTGTAGCATCTACCACATTATAAAAACGGAGAAATAATGTATGCTATTTTTTCTTTTATCCATCCCCAAATAGTTCGTCTTGCAATATCTTCATAGAATATCTCATTAGACTCTTTCATATCGTTGGTTAGAATTTCATTCATCCGCTGAATAAAAAGTGGATCATAGATACTGCAATTTATCTCATGATTAAGAAAAATACTTCGCTTATCAAAGTTAGATGACCCAATGAAACATATTTCCTCATCCACTAAAATACATTTTCCATGAAAGAAACCATGCTTAAACTGGAAAGCACGGGCGTTTTCGGAAAGTAGGATTCTTAAAAAAGGATAGGAAGCTTCTTTTACAAGAATATGGTCTGAATTTTTAGGTAGAAGAAGGGTGATGGAAACATTCCGTTTCAATGCAAACATTAGCTCGTTCATTATTTTTTTGCTTGGGATAAAATAAGGAGTTCCAATAATAAGGGAACTTTTTGCATGGCGGATTAACTGAGACAATACTTCTTCTAAATACTTTCCTTGTGAAGGAATGGTTTGGTGTCTTGATTTCCCTTTTTTTTGTTTTGGAAAATAATCGTCATTTTGCAGTAAATTAATTTTGGATGCTTCCAACCAATCAATTAGGAATTCTCTTTGTAAATCCTCGACTCCTTCACCTGTCAGCTTTAGATGATAATCTCTCCATGGACTTAGTTTAAGATTTGCATGTATATAGTCCCTGCCAACATTAAACCCTCCCATAAATCCGATATTCCCGTCAATGATCGTGATTTTTCGATGGTTTCTTACTTGTAGGGAATAAAATAAAAACGGGAACTTTGGAATTTGACAAAATCGAAATTGAACTCCCGCAGCTTCAAGTTTTTTAGTTGTTTTTTTTCTGACAATTAAACTGCCCAGCCAATCAAGGATGAGGCAACTTCCACACCTTCTTTTGCCTTTTCCTCTAATAATGATAAAAATTCATTGCTGAGGCTGTCCGCTTTAACCGTATAAAACAAAATATGAATATGATGTTTGGCGTCTTTAATTGCCGAAAATAAATCGGGAAATAATTCTGTTCCGTCTCTATATAAATGAAAGTCTGTATTACGAAAGGCATGGTTATGTCTGTTAATTTGTGTCAGGTTGTGTTTTCTCCCAAGGGAAAAATCGATATATATATATACGATTATTATAATGAAAATGATAATAATGAAAAGTAGTAAGTTCATTTTGTTCCTCCCTTAAGTATTAAGTATTTCCAAAAAGAAAAAATTTCTAACAAAATGTCATATTAATTAATAGAGAAGATAAATTTTAAAAGAAAAGTCAAATAATCCTTAACTGAAACTAGCATATTCACCAAGATATTGTTTATAATGGAGAATATGTATTTTTGCTCTGATTGCTTCAAGTAAAAGAGTTTAGATAGAGGAAGGAAGTGCAAGAAATGAGTGTAGATAAATACACAAAAGTAGAATTACAAGAAATGTCGTTAATTGATGTTGCATATGAATTATTAAACGGTGGAAAAACACCTTATTCCTTTCACGAAATTGTGAGTGAACTAACAAAGATTTTAGATTTAACAGAAGAGGAAGTAAATGCAAAAATTGCACAGTTTTATACAGATATTAATATTGATGGACGTTTTCTTTCTTTAGGTGATAATCGTTGGGGATTAAGAATTTGGTATCCTGTAGATAAATCAGAAGAAGAGATAGTAACAGTAACAAAACCGAAAAAGAAAAAATCGAAAAAAGCAGTTGAAGAAGATTTTGATGATTTTGACCTGCTTGAAGATGAAGAAGATTATGATGACTTTGAAGATGACGATGATGACGAACTTCTAGATGACGACGATGATAATGACGATGATGATGATGATGATTTATTAGATGACGATCTTGTAGAAGAAGATGATGATTTTGAAGAAGATATTGAAGATGAGTATGAAATCGATGACGAAGATTTAGATGAAGAAGATGATGAGGACGACTTTGAAGAAGAGGAAGAGGAAGACAATAAATAAGTCCCTTGACTTTTAAAGTCTATGCTTGTAAAATCATTTTTGGGCTCCTTAAAAAAGGAACGATCTTATATTTGTTAAACAGCGCTCCCTTACTTTTTTAGAAGTAAGAGGGGCTTTTTTTATTTTTTATAATAGTTTAGGCTGTTTTCTAAAAGTTTGTTTTGGGAATAAAATAACAAACGTGGTTGAAGCACTGAGCAGCCTGAATACACGTAGACTCCTGCTTAGAAAAGCGAGAAAGACGAGACTTGTGCAGGAGCATAGCGACGAGGAGGCTCGGCACTCGTCCGCGGAAAGCGAAGTGTATTTAGGCTGCGGGGTAAGTAACAACAATCTATACAAAAAGAGCCATAGTTTATAACTATTTTATAAATGCATCTGCTATATCGTGTCAATCCTCTGTGAAAAAATATAATCTTTAAAAAAGAGGAATATGTACAAACTGATAAATAAGGGGGATTTAAAAATGACAAAATATATTTTTGTAACAGGTGGTGTTGTTTCATCACTTGGAAAAGGGATTACAGCAGCATCTCTTGGCCGTTTATTAAAAAATCGTGGAGTGAGCGTAACGATTCAAAAGTTTGATCCATATATAAATGTGGATCCAGGAACAATGAGTCCATATCAGCATGGAGAGGTTTTTGTTACAGATGATGGTGCAGAAACAGATCTTGACTTAGGACATTATGAGCGCTTTATCGATATTAACTTAACAAAATACAACAACGTTACAACAGGTAAAATTTATTCGACTGTATTACAAAAAGAGCGTCGAGGGGATTATCTTGGAGGAACGGTTCAAGTTATTCCTCACATTACAAATGAAATTAAAGAAAGAGTATATCGAGCAGGGCGTGAAACAAATGCAGATGTTGTCATAACGGAAATTGGTGGAACTGTAGGGGATATTGAGTCATTGCCATTTTTAGAAGCGATTCGTCAAATCAAAAATGACATTGGCAGAGAAAATGTTATGTATATTCACTGTACATTAGTACCGTATATTAAAGCAGCAGGAGAAATGAAAACAAAACCAACACAACATAGTGTAAAAGAACTTCGCAGCTTAGGAATACAGCCAAATGTTATTGTTGTAAGAACTGAAAAAGAAATTTCACAGGATATGAAAGATAAAATTGCTTTATTCTGTGATATTGATACAAAAGCAGTAATTGAATGCCGTGATGCGGATACATTATATACGATACCATTAGCATTACAAGATCAAAACCTAGATCAAATCGTATGCGAACATTTAAAATTAAACTGCGAAGAAGCAGATATGACAGAATGGATTCAGTTAGTAGATAAAGTCCGCAATCTATCTAAAACAACAAAAATTGCCCTTGTAGGAAAATATGTTGAGTTGCAAGACGCTTATATTTCTGTTGTAGAAGCATTAAAACATGCAGGTTATGCTTTTGATGCTGATATTGAGATTGATTGGATCAATGCGGAAGAAGTAAAGGCAGAAAATGCTGCAGAGCTTCTTAAAGATGCAGATGGAATTCTAGTTCCTGGAGGATTTGGCGATCGTGGAATTGAAGGGAAAATTTTCGCAGCACAATACGCTCGTGAGCAAAAGGTTCCATTCTTTGGAATTTGTTTAGGTATGCAAGTAGCTTCTATTGAATTTGCTCGAAACGTATTAGGTTGGGAAGGAGCTCATACTTCTGAAATTGAGGAAGATACAGCTTACCCAATCATTGACTTGCTTCCAGAGCAAAAAGATATAGAAGATTTAGGCGGAACACTTCGTTTAGGATTATATCCTTGTAAAATAAAAGAAAATACAAAAGCATTTGAAGCGTATCAAGATGAAGTGATTTATGAAAGACATCGCCATCGTTATGAATTTAATAATCAATACCGTCAAGACATGGAGAAAGCTGGATTTATTTTCTCTGGAACAAGCCCGGATGGTCGTTTAGTAGAAATTGTGGAATTAAAAGATCACCCTTGGTTTGTAGCATCTCAATTCCACCCAGAATTTATTTCAAGACCAACTAGACCACAGCCATTATTCCGTGACTTCGTGGGAGCCAGCATCAAAATGGCAGAGAAGTAAGAAAAGCGGAAGCGCCTTGATCAGCCCTGAAGAAAAATGTTCATTTGACTCAAAAGTGCTTTTTACTTTTAGAGTCGAAGGGTTATTTTTCATAAGGGCTAGGCGTTGAAGCTAGACAAAGAAAAGCAGAAGCGCCCGTTTAGCGACGAACGGACTGGAGCACTCCGAACGAGATAAAGGAAACACGAAGAGCGAAAGCGATTCGATGTTGACTTATCGTAAGGAGGAGAGCGAAGTACGAGAGTCGTTGGGCGCTGCAGCTAGACAAAGAAAAGCGGAAGCGCCCGTTTAGCGACGAACGGACTGGAGCACTCCGAACGAGATAAAGGAAACACGAAGAGCGAAAGCGATTCGATGTTGACTTATCATAAGGAGGAGAGTGAAGTACGAGAGTCGTTGGGCGCTGCAGCTAGACAAAAGAAACGGATAATTTACATCCTTTATAGAACATAGAAAAAAGCTAACGAGAATGAAAAGTGTAAACTATCATTTGAAGTTAGCTTTTTTTCTAATCCATTATTTTTTGTCCCACTTATCTACGATTCCTCTATTCTTTATAAGAGGACTGAACCAGTGTCTTCACAAATTTAAACAAACGTTTGATTAAAAATCTATATGTAGATATGATGGAGTGTTTTCAGCTTATAAATCGTATTCTCTTAACATTTCATCTATCGTGAATTTGATTCCATAATAAGCATACAAAGCACACATTAGTGCTGGATATCCATATCGGTTTCCATCTTCGTCTGGCAGTAAAGCTTTTTTTAGCGTTAAATCAATATGCACATCCGCAATATTTTGTATTCCTTCTTCTTCCTCCGACAGGATGGTCGATATGGAGACAAAAGAAATATGACGGCGATGAAGCTGTTTAGCAAAGTCTAATACTTCCGGATCAGCAGAAGTTCTAGAGAGTAGCAGAAATCGGTCGCTTTGTGAAATGTCAGCTAAATCCTGGTCTTTCCAAGCTTTTGCATGCTGCAGCGGTTCGGCGCTTTTTGTTGCTTCACTAATTACGCCACTCATTTCATTAGTTGCAAACAAATAAATAGTACCATCACCTACAATTGCTTGAGCAAGCAGACGAGCGCTATCTTCTATCGATTCCTCCTTGTCTTGAATTCTTTTAAATAACCCACTCAACTGGGTGGAAAACATTTTCAGCAATTTATAACCCTCCATGAATTGTTTTGATTTTAGCTGTTTTCTCAAAGTTTGTTGTTTTTTACGTGAAAAAAGGGGAGAAGAAGTACTCAGCAGACTGAATACACGTAGACTCCTGTGGGAATGCGAGAAAGACGAGACCCCACAGGAGCGTATGCGACGAGGAGGCTCGACGCTCGCCCGCGGAACGCGAAGTGTATTCGGGCTGCGAGTTTAAAAGCAACAATCTATACGAAAACAGCCTCATTAAATAATAACTTAACATTCGACAGGAAAATCTGCCAAAAAGCGCTATTATAACCTAATTGTATTATAAGAAAAGGAAGAGAAAAGGTAAAATTTTAGAAGATAGCAGGAAATCTTGACCAATTAGTAGAAAGTTATCTAAAGTTAAAAGAAGAAAAAAGTTGAAAAATATGGGGATTGTTAGAAAGGAAAGGTAGGTTTATTATGAAAGGAAAAATATTGATTGTAGATGATCAGTTTGGGATACGGATACTTTTAAATGAAGTATTTCAAAAAGAAGGATATGATACATTTCAAGCGGCAAATGGTGTGCAAGCTTTAGAAATTGTAACAAAAGAAACACCGGATTTAGTATTATTAGACATGAAAATACCTGGTATGGATGGTATTGAGATACTAAAAAGAATGAAAAAATTAAATCAGGAGATCCGTGTGATTATTATGACAGCATACGGTGAACTTGATATGATTCAAGAAGCCAAAGACTTAGGTGCACTAACCCATTTTGCAAAACCTTTTGATATTGATGATCTTAGAGATGCGGTAAAAAAATATATTCAAAAGTAAAGGAAGTTAGCATATAAAAAATACATATTATCGGAAAAAAGTAAGAATATAGCAAAAAAACACTTGGTTATTTGTGACAATTTAGAAAAAGTTGATGGAATAATAGCATTTCTTCACTTATTTTGGTATGATACAAATGAATTTAAAAGGAAAATGATTCGTTTGGATTTACTTAGGGTAATAAATACATATTTTACTTCCTTTAGGGAATTTAATAAGCTTACCTTGTAAAAAAGGACGATCATAAATAAGGAGGAAGAAAAATGCCTTTAGTTTCAATGACAGAAATGTTAAACAAAGCAAAAGCAGAAGGATATGCTGTTGGACAATTTAACTTAAATAACCTTGAGTTTACTCAAGCTATTCTTCAAGCTGCAGAAGAAGAGAAATCTCCTGTAATTTTAGGGGTTTCTGAAGGTGCAGCACGTTATATGGGTGGTTTTACAACAGTTGTAAAAATGGTAGAAGGATTACTAGTAGATTACAAAATCACTGTACCAGTTGCAATTCATTTAGACCATGGTTCAAGTTTTGACAAATGTAAAGAAGCAATCGATGCAGGATTCACTTCTGTTATGATCGATGCTTCTCATCATCCATTTGAAGAAAACGTTGAAACTACTTCAAAAGTAGTGGAATATGCTCATTCAAAAGGTGTTTCAGTTGAAGCTGAATTAGGTACTGTTGGTGGACAAGAAGATGATGTTGTTGCTGAAGGTGTTATTTACGCTGATGCAAAAGAATGTGATGAGCTAGTTAAACGTACTGGCATTGACTGCTTAGCTCCAGCTCTAGGTTCTGTACATGGTCCTTACAAAGGGGAACCAAACCTAGGATTCGCAGAGATGGAAGAAATCGGAAGCTTAACTGGTATGCCATTAGTATTACACGGTGGAACTGGAATTCCTACAAAAGACATTCAAAAGTCTATCTCTTTAGGAACTGCTAAAATCAACGTAAATACTGAAAACCAAATTGCTTCTGCTAAAGCAGTTCGCGAAACTTTAGCTGCAAAACCAGAAGAGTATGATCCACGTAAATATTTAGGACCAGCTCGTGATGCAATTAAAGCTACTGTTGTTGGTAAAATCAAAGAGTTCGGATCTTCAAACAAAGCGTAATAAAAGAAAAACGTAAACGCCTTGTTCAGCCTTGAAGAAAAATGTTTTATTTTCTTTATTTTTAATGAAACCGCCTGTTTTGGGCGGTTTTGTTCCTTATAAATTGACAGGAGACTGTCGAAAATAATGCAAATAATGAAGAATCCTTTCTAAAATAAGTATCGAAGAAGTCAAGGAAGGAAATAATAAACACTATTACTAAGTTAAAAAAATAGATAGTTGTTTTTAGATTATCTATTGTTTAACTTAGAATGGAAATTACTTTAGAGAAGTTAATAGGATTAATTTCTGAAAAAAATCCTCTAATATTTTCTTCTGATTAACAAAAGAAAATATATTACTGCGTACTCTTCAACTTTTGTCACGGTTCAGTTCTTTTATGCTTTTTCAAAGATTAGAAAAGTAAACCTTTATCATGTTAGGCAATAAATAGTAAGCTTTATGGTCTAGTTATTTTGTTAAAGGTGAAAAGAATCCCCCCTTTAACACTTGATAACCATTACATAATATTTGTCCTTTTCCTATTAAGATTACTTTTTGGTATAATAATGTAATTAGTATAAAACAAAGATTTTACGTCCAAGCCTTGATTCAATTTTTATAGTGCGAGTTCAAAAAGGAGGACAAAAAGAGCCGAGAAGTTCAAGGAAGCAACGCCTAGAGCATCAGATTTCTATAGGATGTGATGACTTCAACGTTGCTCACAGGACGTGAGCGTTTTTAGTAGAAGGATCCTCTATTTAAATACTTGAGAAGCGGATAAGCAAACTGACGCTGAAAATCGCAAGCTTATGTTCCCAAACTTTTTGAACAACCTCTGATATGTTTTGTTTGTACAAAGTTTTTATATATGTGCTTTTATGTACATAACTTGTACTTGTTTTGCATGGCTTAGAAGGGAGTTAGAAATGGAAAAACTTATGATTGCAGGTGGATCTCCATTAAAGGGAACTGTTCGAATAAGTGGAGCAAAAAATAGTGCTGTTGCTCTTATACCAGCAACTATTTTAGCTGATTCTCCAGTTACTATTGAGGGATTACCTGACATTTCTGATGTACAAATTTTAAAAGAAATTATGGAAGAAATAGGCGGGTCTGTATCGCTTTCAGACTCAGATATGACAGTTGATCCAACATCTATGATTTCAATGCCTATGCCAAATGGGAAGGTGAAAAAATTACGCGCTTCCTATTATTTAATGGGGGCAATGCTGGGCCGATTTAAAAAAGCTGTAATAGGATTGCCAGGCGGCTGCCATCTTGGACCACGTCCAATTGATCAGCATATTAAAGGCTTTGAAGCACTTGGAGCACAAGTAACGAATGAACAAGGAGCGATCTATCTTCGAGCTGAAGAATTAAGAGGTGCGCGAATTTATTTAGACGTTGTCAGTGTTGGCGCTACGATAAATATTATGCTTGCTGCAGTAAGAGCAAAAGGCAGAACGATTATTGAAAATGCAGCGAAAGAACCGGAAATTATCGATGTGGCTACTTTATTAACGAATATGGGAGCAAAAATTAAAGGTGCCGGCACCGATGTTATTCGAATTGAAGGGGTGGATCAATTGCATGGCTGCCGTCATACGATTATTCCAGATCGTATTGAAGCGGGAACCTATATTATTATTGGTGCTGCAATTGGCGAGGGCATTTTAGTTGATAATGTCATTCCTCAGCATTTAGAATCATTAATCGCAAAACTTAGGGAAATGAATGTTCATATTGAATCAAGCGATGATCAAATATATGTAAGGTCTAATCCTGATTTAAAAGCAGTAGATATAAAAACATTAGTGTATCCTGGGTTTCCGACAGACTTGCAACAGCCTTTTACTTCTCTTTTAACAAAAACAAAGGGTACAAGTATGGTCACGGATACAATATATAGTGCTAGATTTAAACATATTGATGAATTACGGCGAATGAATGCAGCAATTAAAGTAGAAGGACGCTCCGCGATTATTCATGGACCTGTTCATTTACAAGGAGCAAAAGTAAAAGCGAGTGATTTGCGAGCAGGAGCCGCGTTAGTCATTGCGGGTCTCATAGCTGACGGAGTTACTGAAGTTACAGGGCTTGAACATATAGATAGGGGTTACAGCAACTTAGTAGAAAAGCTTAATGGCTTAGGTGCAACGATATGGAGAGAAAATCTGTCTCAGGAAGAGTATGAGCAACTGAAAAATACGTAAATAAAGGGAGCATAATAGAAAGATGATCATGGAGTTGGTTGTGTTATGGAATTTGCGTTAAAAGGGTGCGGATGACACAGGCAACTTCAGATATGCTTAATTAATTCACGTATATTGGAGAAAAGCTACTAGGCATTGATTATGGTTTTGATTCGTTATAAAGAAGAAAAATCGATGCTGTAGGAGTCTGAAATACATTAGCAGCCTGAACAAGGCAACTTTTTATGCTTCTGATATGTATCTTTTGGGAAAACAATGGAATTGGTATTGGATATGAATTAGTGGATAAATTTAATTATTTGTATGGAAGAGTTAGTGAAAGTGATGCTGCTTTACAGATGGTGCTCTAATTTAAGCAATCTTCTTTATATTTGGCTATGTTAAAGCTCATTGTTGATGTTGGCACGATGTTGATTGGAGTGGAAGGCGTGAGACTCCTGCGGGAAAAGCGAGTCAGAGGGAGACCCCACAGGCGCACAGCGCCGAGGAGGCTCCCGGACCGCCCGCGGAAAGCGAACGCCTGGAACGGAAATGAACAGCCAAGTTTAACAGAGCCTTATATTTAAACATTTTATAGTATATAAAAGTTGAATAAGAGATAAAATGGTAAAACTTAAGGGGCCGAATTTATTCACAAAAACGGCGATAAGACCCGCGCAGAAGGAAGTTTTACTTATTCCTCTATCCTTTCAAAAACATTATTTCCTTTTGAAAAAATGAATAGTAAAGTTGTGCTAATAGTTTGCTTTCCAAAAGGTATCTAATTTAGAAGCAAGCGAACGAACGAAGAGATTTGAAGCTTTAATTTGGTGGCTTTTTGAACATATTTACTTATTTTAAAAAATATTGTTGCACATTTTTTATAGGAAGAGTTAAAATAGAGATTGCTTTTGGTAGATTCTTTTTACGTTAATGTATTTTTGTTTATGGATTTTTTTCATCTTGTGTGAAAACAATATGTAAACAGTTCGTATAAAGAACAATTCTTTTTATGTTATTACTTCAATTTATTCTCGCATCAACAATGCATTTCTTCACATTGCCTCAAAAAGATGATAAAAACATTCCTTTCCTAATATTAATGCTCGAAACAATGGTAGGAATAACTGAAAATTTAAAAGAGTGGTGTCAAAATGGGATTAAACATATCTAGTTTAGAAAATATGAAATTAAAAGAGCTATATGAATTAGCACGTGAATATAAAGTATCATATTATAGTAAGTTAACGAAAAAAGAATTGATTTTCTCCATCTTAAAAGCGAGAGCGGAACAAGAAGGCTATTTCTTTATGGAAGGTGTTTTAGAAATAATTCAGTCGGAAGGTTTTGGGTTCCTACGACCAATAAACTATTCTCCAAGTTCCCAAGACATCTATATATCTGCATCGCAAATTAGAAAATTTGATTTAAGAAATGGAGATAAAGTTTCAGGAAAAGTACGCCCGCCAAAAGAAAATGAACGTTATTTTGGTTTGCTGCAAGTAGAAGCAGTAAATGGAGATGATCCGGATGCTGCCAAAGAAAGAGTGCATTTTCCAGCATTAACTCCATTGTATCCAAATCGTCAAATGAAGTTAGAAACAACACAAAGAAATGTTTCTACTAGAATAATGGATGTATTAGCGCCTGTTGGGTTTGGGCAAAGGGGTCTTATTGTTGCACCGCCAAAAGCAGGGAAAACAATGTTAATTAAAGAAATTGCCAATAGTATTACAACGAATCATCCAGATGCAGAATTAATTGTATTATTAATTGATGAGCGTCCAGAAGAAGTAACAGATATCGAAAGATCGGTTACAGGGGATGTTGTAAGTTCGACATTTGATGAAGTGCCTGAAAATCATATTAAAGTGGCAGAACTTGTATTAGAAAGAGCGATGCGTCTTGTAGAGCATAAACGAGATGTTATTATTTTAATGGACAGTATTACAAGGTTAGCACGAGCATACAACCTCGTAATTCCTCCGAGTGGTCGAACTTTATCTGGTGGTATTGACCCTGCGGCTTTTCACCGTCCAAAGCGTTTCTTTGGTGCTGCACGTAATATAGAAGAAGGCGGTTCGTTAACGATTTTAGCAACTGCTTTAGTAGATACCGGTTCACGTATGGATGATGTAATATATGAGGAATTCAAAGGAACTGGTAATATGGAGCTTCATTTAGATCGTTCTCTTGCAGAAAGAAGAATATTCCCAGCGATCGATATTCGCCGCTCTGGAACGAGAAAAGAAGAATTGCTTATCCCGAAAGAGCATTTAGATAAACTATGGGCTATTCGTAAGTCGATGTCTGATTCGCCTGATTTTGCAGAGCGATTTTTACGTAAATTAAGACAAACAAAATCAAACGAAGATTTTTTTGCAGTGTTAGCAGAACAAATGAAAGCCGGCACAGCTAAAAGATCTTAATAGATTTAAAACCCAAGTAAGTTATTTAAACTTAAAGGTAGTAAATAATAGATTTTTTATAATTATTCGATTCATAATGAATCGAGTTGCAAAATAGAAATGTCCTTGCTATAATGAACACAGTGTGTTTTTAAAAATTAACAATGAAATTTCATTGTTTTATAACTCTGTTTCGAAAGTTGCAGGGCGGAAGGAGATGAAAAGGAATGAAAGCAGGAATTCATCCTAATTATAATCAAATTACGGTGAAATGTGCGTGTGGAAATGAGTTCACAACTGGTTCTGTTAAAAAAGAAATGAAAGTTGAAACTTGTTCTGAGTGCCACCCGTTCTATACTGGTCGTCAAAAATTCGCTGAAGCTGGCGGACGTGTTGATCGTTTCAACAAAAAATACGGCCTTAAGTAATATTAAATGTCAAGAACAGGCAAGAAGTTTTTATTCCTTGCCTGTTCTTTCTTTTATGAATAAATTAATTCTAACCTTACACGATAAGCTGTTTAAGAATAGAAGGAAATACATATATGTTTTCCCTTCTATCCTTAAGTGTCTTATGTTTTTGTTGACGAAATAAACGGAAGAATTTTTGCTGAGTTGTTTTTTGGGAAGGAGTGGTTTCATGTATGTAATGAAACAGCATGGATGGGTAGAAGTGATTTGTGGAAGTATGTTTTCTGGAAAATCGGAAGAACTCATTCGTCGTATAAGAAGGGCAGAATTTGCCAAACAAAAAATTATTGTATTTAAACCGAAAATAGATAATCGTTATAGCGAGGAGGCGGTTGTGTCTCATAATGGTACGACAGCAAATGCTATTCCTATCAGCAAATCTGCGGAAATTTTTAAATATGTAACAGCAGATATTGAATTAGTAGCGATTGATGAAGTGCAGTTTTTTGATGAGGAAATCGTGGATGTCATTCAACATTTGGCAAATAGTGGTCATCGTGTAATTTGTGCAGGACTTGATCAAGACTTTCGCGGTGAACCTTTTGCGAGAATGCCGGATTTGATGGCTATTGCTGAGTTGGTTACAAAACTTCAGGCAGTTTGTGCTGTATGTGGCTCACCTGCAAGTCGCACACAACGCTTAATTAACGGTTCGCCAGCGTCTTATGATGATCCGATTATTTTAGTTGGTGCATCAGAATCCTATGAACCACGCTGTCGTCATCACCATGAAGTGCCTAAAGCCCCTCAACTGCTAAAAAAACAAGACAGTAATTTGTAACAATTTGAACCTTCCGACATTGGGAGGTTTTTTTACAGGTAGGCTCTGTTAAACGATAATGTTGTTTTTGTCTATATTTGAAGCACCGAGCAGCAGGAATACACGAAGACTCCTACGGGAAAAGCGAAATAGGCGAGACCCCGCAGGAGCAAAGCGACGAGGAGGCTTGGCATTCGCCCGTGGAAAGCGAAGTGTATTCCTGCTGCGGATCTTCTTTTAAAATCAACATTAAAAATTAACAAAGCCTTAAAATGAAAAATATGTACCAAGAGAGAACCAAAAAATAATGAATTCGCATTCTTTTCTGGGGGATAAAAAAACTGCCCATAAATGCTTGACTCAATCGAAAGTAGGCTTAATTTGGTTTTGACGGGGGTTATCGCCTATAATATAATTAATACGTTATGGAGAAAAATGAGGTGAAGATTCGTGTTTGATCGTCTACAAGCTGTAGAGGACCGTTACGATAAGTTAAATGAGTTATTGAGCGATCCTGAAATTGTTAATGATACAAAGAAATTGCGTGATTATTCGAAAGAACAATCCGATATCCAAGAAACGGTTGAAGCATACCGGGAATATAAAGAAGTAAAAGAACAGCATAAAGAAGCAAAATCAATGTTAGAAGAAAAATTAGATGCGGAAATGCGCGAAATGGTGAAAGAAGAATTAGATGAAACAGCTTCGCGTATTGAGGAACTAGAAGCACGTTTGAAAATTTTGCTTATTCCAAAAGACCCAAATGATGATAAAAACGTTATCATGGAAGTTCGTGGTGCTGCAGGTGGAGACGAAGCAGCATTATTTGCTGGTGATTTATTCCGCATGTACAGCCGTTTTGCAGAAGCTCAAGGATGGAAAATTGAAATCATTGATGCAAGCTCAACAGGGGTTGGTGGATATAAAGAGATTATCTTTATGATCAATGGTAAAGGTGCTTATTCAAAAATGAAGTTTGAGAATGGTGCACATCGAGTACAACGTGTTCCAGAAACAGAATCGGGCGGCCGTATTCATACATCAACAGCAACAGTTGCTTGTCTGCCAGAAGCGGAAGAGGTAGAGATAGAAATTCACGAAAAAGATATCCGAGTAGATACGTTTGCTTCGAGCGGACCAGGAGGACAAAGTGTTAACACTACGATGTCTGCAGTACGCTTAACCCATTTGCCTACTGGTACAGTAGTATCTTGTCAGGATGAAAAGTCGCAGATCAAAAACAAAGAGAAAGCGATGAAAGTATTACGTGCCCGTGTTTATGATAAATTCCAACAAGAAGCACAAGCAGAATACGATCAACAACGTAAATCTGCCGTTGGAACGGGAGATAGATCGGAGCGTATTAGAACGTATAACTTCCCACAAAATCGTGTCACAGACCATCGTATTGGTTTAACGATTCAAAAGTTAGATCAAATTCTGCAAGGGAAAATGGACGATGTTATTGATGCGTTAATTTTTGAAGAACAATCAAGCCGTTTAGAAAGTGCTTCTGATGTGTAAAAATAGTCCGGTAAAAATTTTTGAGGCCCTAAAATGGGCTTCTTCTTATTTACATGAACATAATCGGGAAGAATACGCAGCAGAATTGCTGTTAAGACATGTACTTCAAATCAGCCGGTCTGAAATGTTAATGAACTTTCGAGATGACATGAATTTGGAGGCATTGTCTGTATTTAAAAAATATATTTATCTTCATGCGGAAGGAACACCTGTTCAATATATTATCGGGTATGAAGAGTTTTATGGACGAAAGTTTAAAGTAAATGAAGAGGTTCTTATTCCGAGACCGGAAACAGAAGAATTAGTAGAAGCTACTTTAAAAAGAATAAATACACTTTTTAAAGGGAAAAATGGTTTAAAGCTAGCTGATATTGGAACTGGAAGCGGTGCAATTGCTGTTTCTATGCAATTAGAAGAACCGAGTCTATTAGTGACTGCAACAGATCTTTATTCCCCTTCTTTGCAGGTTGCAAAAGAAAACGCGTCTATTTTAGGTGCAGATAAAATCCAATTTGTGCAAGGCGATTTGCTTGCTCCTTTTATCGAACAAAAACAAACATTTGATATTATTCTTTCTAATCCTCCGTATATTCCAGAAAGTGACCAAATGGAGATGTCGGATATCGTAACAGAACATGAACCACATCGAGCTTTATTTGCAGGGGCTGATGGACTGATGATATATAGAAGATTATGCAAGGAACTTCCCTCAGTATTAAAAAAACAAAGTTTAGTTGGTTTTGAAGTTGGTGCAGGACAAAGTAAAGCAGTATCTGCTTTATTGCAGACAGCGTTTCCAGAGGCAAATATCGAAGTGGTATTTGATATAAATGGAAAAGATAGAATGGTTTTTGCAGAGATTGGATTTTAAGTAGAGAATAACCACTTTTAACTATTGGATAAATAGTTGGAAGTGGTTTTTTATTAAGGCTGTTTTCTCTAAGTTTGTTGTTTTTTACGAAAAAAATGGGAGAAGAAGTACTCAGCAGACTGAATACACGTAGACTCCTGTGGGAATGCGAGAAAGACGAGACCCCCCACAAAAGCGAATGCGACGAGGAGGCTCGACGCTCGCTAAACGGACGAAGTGTATTCAGGCTGCGCGTTTAAAAGCAACAATCTATACGAAAACAGCCTTTATTAAAATTTTACTAAAAGTGAGAGTTTAAAAAGGTATTAAATAGAAGCAAGCCAACGAAGTGTTTCGCTGCTTATCATTTGGTGTCTTTTTGAACATCCTATTAAAAAATAGTTTTTTTGCTAGTTTAAGATTATAGTAATCTGTCCACACTGTTTTAGTGAAGGGGCGGTGCTAAAAAATGAGAAGAAAACCGATGGCAACTATATATTTATTCGTACTTATTATTTCTACTGTGTTAAGTTTATATATACCAAAAAATGAAGTGACTGCAAATGATGAAGTAGTTATTCCAAGTGATGCCATTCGATTAAGAATATTGGCAAATAGCGATAACGAAGAAGACCAAGCGTTAAAAAGAAAAGTAAGAGATGCCGTAAATAAAGAAATTACAACTTGGGTATCAGAATTAACTTCTAAAGAGGAAGCAAAAAAATTATTACAATCAAAATTGCCGGAAATTCAACAAATTGCAGAAAAAGTAGTGGAAGAAGAAAATAAAAATCAAAGTGTAAAAGTCAAATTTGGAAAAGTAGATTTTCCAACTAAATTATACGGACAATTTCTATATCCAGCAGGAGAATATGAAGCAATTCTTATCACTTTAGGGAAAGGCGAAGGAGCAAACTGGTGGTGTGTATTATTTCCTCCATTATGTTTTCTTGACTTTTCCAATGGGGTGGCAGTAAGTGATGGATTTGATGATAAAAATGGAAAAAAACAAGAGAAGAAAAAAGAAGAAAATAAAGCAAATGTGGAAAATGAAAATACAAAGCAAGAACAAGCAGTGAAAACAGAAAATGAAAATAAAAAGCAAGAACAAGCAGTGAAAACAGAAAATGAGAATACAAAGCAAGAACAAGCAGTGAAAGCAGAAAATGAAAATAAAAAGCAAGAACAAGCAGTGAAAGTAGAAAATGAAAATAAAAAGCAAGAACAAGCAGTGAAAGCAGAAAATGAAAATAAAAAGCAAGAACAAGCAGTGAAAACAGAAAATGAGAATACAAAGCAAGAACAAGCAGTCAAAGCAGAAAATGAAAATAAAAAGCAAGAACAAGCAGTAAAAACAGAAAACGATAATAAAAATAAAGAGAACAAACAAAAGGATAAAAAAGAACCAGTATATGTAGAGGAAACAAAAGAAGATAAGGTAGAAGTGAAATTTTTTATCGTGGAAGTATGGGATAAACTATTTGGATAATAACAAATGAGAGGCTGCTTTTTTATCAGACACGCTGATGGAAAGGCAGTCTTATTTTCTGTTTACAAAAGAAAAGTTGTCAGAATTTTTAACAAATTTCTATGTTAACGATATACAATATCGTATAATTAATTTAACGAATAAACATTTATGTTTGAAATTATATGTTTGTACAAAAGTGTTTAATGTTATATGGGTGATGTGAATGTTTAAAAAGGGGGGAATGAAATTGGAAGTTGTGATGCGCAATATGTTTCAGTCATTAGCAAAGAACACTTCAGCAAATAAGTTGGCTAAAAAATATGGCTTGCGTTTTGGGGCTAATAGATTCGTTGCAGGAGAAACCATCTTAAAAGCAATTGAATGCGTGAAGGAGCTGAATAATGAAGGAAAAGTAGTTACGCTCGATCATTTAGGCGAGTTTGTTTATACAGAAGCTGAGGTCAATCAAGCAGCTGACATGTGTTTACAAACATTGGATGCTATCCACGCTTCTGGTGTTCAATCTAATTTATCCCTTAAAATGACCTCGCTTGGGTTGGACATTAACAAAGACCTATGCAGGAAAAACATGAATGCAATACTCTTAAGAGCGAAACAATATAACAATTTTGTACGGATTGATATGGAGGATTATGCTCATTGTCAAATAACCATTGATCTTTTTAAAGAACTTTGCAGAGATTTTGACAATGTTGGTTTAGTTATTCAAGCCTATTTATATCGAACAGAAGAAGATATAGAGCTATTAAACGGATTACATGCAAATTTACGTTTAGTAAAGGGGGCTTATAAAGAATCGCCTGATGTAGCATTTCCAGCAAAAAAAGATGTCGATGAAAATTTTAAAAAAATAATTAAAAGTCATTTGCTAAATGGTCATTATACTGCAGTTGCAAGCCATGACGAGAAGATAATTGATTTTACGAAAAAGCTTGTTGCTGAACATCACATCGATAAAAGCCGATTTGAATTCCAAATGTTATATGGCATATGTGTTGAGCTGCAAAATAAGCTAATTAAAGAAGGATATAAAGTAAGAATTTATGTACCATATGGTGTCGATTGGTTTGGCTATTTTATGCGCAGATTAGCAGAAAGACCGGCGAATGTTTGGTTTGTGCTGAAAAACTTATTTAAATAAAGTCATAGATTTTTAGTTTGATAGGAAATTATAAACGAAACGGAGTTGTGGATAACTTAGCGGTTGGGTCTGCATCTAGCTCCAGCGCCTAGCTCTTGTGAAAAATAACCCCATGCCTCTAAAAGTAAAAAGCACTTTTTGAGTCATGTGAACATTTTTCTTCAGAGCTGTTCAAGGCGCTTGCGCTTTTGTTCTTTGATAGAAAATAATTTAAGAAGTGAAGGAGAATGGTGATGACAAATTTAACAACGATAACACCTTATAAAAATGAGCCATTTACAGATTTTAAGGTAAAAGAAAATAAGGAAGCATTTGAAAAAGCATTAGCAAAAGTAAAAGGAGAATTTGGGAAAACATTTCCGTTGGTAATTGGGAAAGATAAAATAATCACCGAAGAAAAAACAGTATCCATTAATCCGGGAAATATAGACGAAATAATTGGAGAAGTTAGTAAAGGATCAAAAGAATATGCAGAAAAAGCGATGCAAGAAGCGTTGGCTGCGTTTGATGCATGGAAAAAAGTGAAACCTGTTGAACGTGCGGAATACTTATTTAAGGCAGCAGCGTTAATGCGTCAACGCAAGCATGAGTTTTCTGCTTATTTAGTATACGAATCCGGGAAAAACTGGGCGGAAGCAGATGCGGATACGGCGGAAGCGATTGATTTCTTAGAATTTTATGCACGGGAAATGCTTCGTTTAAGCGAAACATCTACCCATCAGCCTTTATATCAAACTGCAGGTGAGGTTGATAACAAAATTACGTATATTCCACTAGGGGTAGGAATTGTTATTTCCCCGTTTAACTTCCCATTGGCTATTATGGCAGGAACAACGGTAGCTGCCGTTGTCTCAGGAAATACAGTCATTTTAAAACCCTCCGATACAACGTCAGTGATTGCGGCAAAGTTTGTAGAATTAATGGAAGAAGTTGGTCTTCCGGCAGGTGTTATTAACTTTGTTCCAGGGGATGGCATCGATGTAGGGGAATATTTAGTAGATCATCCAAAAACAAGATTTATTTCATTTACAGGCTCAAGAGCAGTTGGCTGCAGAATTTATGAACGTGCATCGGTTGTGCAGCCCGGACAAATTTGGTTAAAACGAGTCGTAGCAGAGATGGGAGGAAAAGACGGAATTGTTGTGGATGAAACGGCGGATATAGATGCAGCAGCAGAGGCAATCGTTACATCCGCTTTCGGTTTCCAGGGACAAAAGTGTTCAGCAGGATCTCGTGCCATTATTGTAGAGACTGTTTATGACCAAGTAGTAGAAAAAGTAGCGGCATTAACTCAAAAATTACGTGTTGGATTACCAGAAGAAAATGCCCCGGTAGGACCTGTCATTGACCAAAAAGCATTGGATAAAATTCTTAGGTTTATAGAAATCGGAAAAGAAGAAGGAAAATTGCTGACTGGCGGCTGTCGTGCAGAAGGAAATGGCTATTATATAGAGCCGACTGTTTTTGCAGATGTTCAGCCAGACGCAAGAATTATGCAAGAAGAAATTTTTGGACCGGTGATAGCTCTTTCCAAAGTAGCTGATTGGAAAACAGGAATAGATGTTTACAACAATACAGATTATGGATTAACAGGTTCCTTCTTTTCAGCTAGAGAAGAACGAATCGAGTATGCACTCGAAACGATGCATTGTGGAAATCTTTATATAAATAAAAAGTGTACAGGTGCGTTAGTAGGGGTTCATCCGTTTGGCGGCTTTAATATGTCAGGAACAGATTCTAAAGCTGGAGGTTTTGATTACTTATTATTATTTACGCAAGCAAAATTAAGTTCTCGAAAAGTTTAATAAGGTTCCGATAATAACTGAAATAGTAGACAGATATAAGCTGATACTTATTATTTAACAGGAGTTTCCGTGGAGACAAAATTTCAGATTTAGAATTATTTTGTCGACTGTTCGAAGCTAAGTGAAAAATAAAAGTATCAGCTTTTTTCATTAAGGGAGAAGAACTTTTTATTGATAAAAGGCAATACTATCTGCTTGTATAGCGAAGACTACTGAACATATGTTAAATTAATAGTTATCATTGTATGAAAGGAATTTGTTATGTTCATCCATTCACATGTTGAATTAGAGAGATCATTTGTAATGGTTTCGATTCATGAGGATAAACAATCTCTCTTAAATAAATTAGCTTTATATGATTTTGTTGTCGTAAAGGCAGATCACTGGTATTGTATCGAAAAGAAAGAAGCTTTTCTTGTACAGTTAGGCAAGGAGAAGGAAACAGTAGAAGAGTCGATAAAATGTCTCCATCTAAAACCATCCTCTGTGACTAGTATCGATACTATTCATCAAAATAATGTTGATTGGGAGCGACCAGTATTAGTTATGGACGAAAAGCAGGAAGAAGTTGCTGGTGTGATCACCGCATCTAAGTTGCTTCCAGCTTTACAGAAAGAGAATAAACAATTAGCCACTTTTTTTCAAACATTGGCAGAGACGATTAATGACGCAGTAACAGCAGTAGATAAAGATGGAACCGTTGTATATTGGAATAATGTCGCGGAAATTACGTATAACATTAAAAAAGAAGCGATTATTGGGAAAAAGATAGGAGCACATTTTGATGCGGATTCGATTGTCTTGCATCAAATTTTAAAAGAAGGAAATCCAGTTAGAGGAACGTATCATCGTCCAGATGAGCATACACATGTTTTAATCAACGCATCACCTATTGTTGAAAATAACGAAATTATTGGCGGTGTTGCTACGGAACATGACATTACAAAAATGATGCATTTAAATCGAGAGTTGGAATCTAAATTATCGCTGCACGTTCAAAGAGATGCACCGTTTTCTTCTATTGTTACTGAAAGTGAAGAAGTAAATAAAGCAGTGGGAATGGCACAGAAAATGGCGCATGCTAATATGCCTGTACTAATCACCGGTGAAAGAGGAACAGGGAAAGAACTGTTGGCACAAGCCATCCATTATGGGGGGGCAAAAAGTAATCAGCCGTTTATTTCTTTAAATTGCTCTGTTATTCCAGCGGATGTATTAGAAATTGAGCTGTTTGGTTATCAAAAAATTTCCTTTCATTCAGGTGAAGAAAATGAAAAGAACGGAAAAATCGAACAAGCAAATGGTGGGTCATTATTTATTGAAGATGTGGATAAAATGCCGTTAGCTGTTCAACAAAAATTAGTAGAGTATGTGACAAATGGTACGTTCACTCGTGTTGGAGGGAAAAAAGAGATTTCAGCAAAAACAAGAGTAATTGTTTCAACTGCACAAAGTTTAATAAAGTTAGTAAAGAATGGAGAATTTAATGAAAATCTTTATTTTCAATTAAGTGTTATTCACATTAATATTCCTCCCCTTCGTAAAAGAAAAGAAGATATTCCGAGCTTGATCTGTCAATTTATAAAAGAGTATGGGGAGAAACATCAAAAAAATAATATCGTATTAAGTGATGCTGCATTAAATAAGCTTAAACAATATGATTGGCCGGGTAATGTGCAAGAATTAAGAAATATAGTGGAACGTTGTATTCTTTTAACAGAAAATAACGAAGTTTCGTTAGAACATTTACCGGCAGAAATCGTAAAAATCTCTTCTAGTTTAGCAAATGATGAGGGAATAATAGCAGAAGAAGCAAAACGAATTGAAGAAGCACTTCATAAAACATACGGAAATAAAAGTGCAGCAGCAAACCTATTAGGCATTTCAAGAGGGACGCTTTATAACAAAATAAAAGAATATGGTCTTTAACGATATTCTAGCATCATTTCTTTCTCTTCATCATAGTAATAGAAAAACACTTATTATGGAGGGAAATGTATGCAGAAAACGATAAGACAAGCGCAGCCGAACGATCTAAATAAAATTCGATCATTTTTACAAAAAACAGCAATAGATAGGAGCGGAATGGAAAAATGGCTAGAATATTATCTTCTTGTTGAGGATGTTAATGGAAAAATAGTAGGGACCATTGGAATTCAGCCATTTAAAAAACTTGGGCTTCTCCGTTCTCTTGTTTTATCGAATGCAAGCGCAGAAGAAATTCTCTATTTGCTGCAGCAAACAATCAAAATGGCAAAAGACAAAGAACTTGAAACTTTATACTGTATGTTAAATAATAAACAAGCTATTCAGCTTTTTTCTCTTTTAGGCTTTAATAGAATAGAGAAAACAGCGCTTCCTCATGTGTTGAAAAAGTCGAATACTGTAAATAACTTATCAACTGTTAATAACCTTGAATTTATGTGTTATTCCTTAAAAAATGTGGATAAATAGATATAGTTATCCACTTTTTTGGGTATTTTATTCACAATTTGTGGATGAATAATATGTTTATCCACTGTTCAAACAGAATGAACACCTTTTGAAAGCGAAGAGTACTTGTCGAAAAATGTGGAAAATAAGCAGTTTGGCTAAGAAATAATATAGATTTTTGTAAAGGTGGATAAAAATGAAGACAATTTACTGGTCAGTGGATAAAAATGTGGATAATGAATATAGTTATCCACAAATCCAACAAGCTGCTGATCTTTTAAAACGAAATGAAGTAATTGCTTTTCCTACAGAAACGGTTTATGGATTAGGCGGAAATGCAAAAGATGATGAAGCAATTAAAAAGATTTTTGCTGCAAAAGGTCGTCCTTCCGATAATCCGCTAATTATACATATTGCGAAACAAGCGCAATTAAAGGAAATAGTGGAAGAAATCCCGGAAGTGGCTAAAAAACTAATGGATTCCTTTTGGCCGGGAGCGTTGACCATTATTTTTCGTGCGAAAGAAGGAGCATTATCTTCCTATGCGACAGCAGGCTTAAAAACAGTAGCGGTGCGGATGCCTGATCATCCTGTTGCTTTAAAGTTATTGGCGGAAGCATCTTTGCCGATTGCAGCTCCTAGCGCCAATCGTTCCGGAAAGCCAAGTCCAACAACTGCTTTGCATGTGAAAGAAGATTTGGATCAGATTATTGCGGGAATTGTAGATGGAGGGCCTACAGGTGTTGGGGTTGAATCTACTGTAATAGACTGTACGGATTCAATACCTGTTATATTGCGACCTGGAGGGGTAACAAAAGAACAAATAGAACAAATAGTGGGTGAGGTACGTTTAGATCCAGCACTTATCAACAAAGAATCCACACCAAAAGCACCTGGTATGAAATATAGTCATTATGCTCCAAATGCTCCGATGTTTTTAGTAAGAGGAACAAAAGAAAAAATCCAATTGCTAATAAACGAAGAGAAATTACAAGGGAAAAAAGTAGGTGTGTTAACGACGGAAGAAAATAAAGGTTATTATCAAGCTGATTATATTTTTGCTTGTGGAAAAAGAGTAGACATACAAACAGTTGCCGCATCTTTATATGAAGGGTTGAGAAGCTTTAATCATAGGGATGTTGATATAATCTTTAGTGAGATGTTTCCGATTGAGGGTGTAGGACAAGCGATTATGAATAGATTAATGAAAGCTGCTTCCCATCAAGTGATTGAATGAACGATGTGGATAAGTGTTTCTTAAAGAAAATCCACTCTAAACTTAATAAGGTAATAAGGATAAACTTAAATACAGAGCACCATGGCTCATTTTTTTCATTAAAGTTGCCGCAGCGGACTTCTAAAAAAACTTGGACGTGCATAACATCTAATTAGCAAGTCCAAGGAGGCGGAGTAATGTCTGCGTTAATGGGAGAAATATTCACACTAATATTGATGGCATTTGCGTTGGGAATGGACGCATTTTCTGTTGCGTTAGGAATGGGAATGTATAAGCTCAGATTAAAGCAAATAATGAATACTGGTATAATAATTGGCGTTTTTCATGTTATCATGCCGCTGATTGGCATCGTTGCTGGCAGATTTTTATCAGATAATTTTGGTGCAATTGCCGTGTATATCGGAGGCGGATTGCTTGTTATTTTAGGAATCCAAATGATTTGGTCTGTATTTAAGGAAGAGGATGTATATCGCATAACACCAGTAGGATTTGGTTTATTGCTATTTTCTCTAAGTGTTAGCTTAGACAGCTTTTCTGTTGGTTTAAGCTTAGGAATTTATCATGCAAGAACTGCTGTTGTGTTAGCGTGCTTTGGGATAGGTGCGACCATTTTAACATGGGCGGGTCTTCTAATCGGCAGAAAAGTTCAAGGGTTGTTAGGAACTTACGGAGAAGTGTTAGGTGGAGGAATACTTTTAACTTTGGGCATAAAATTATTGATGAATTTTTAAAGGGAGAAATAGCTGTCTGAATTTCCGTGTAAGCTTAAGGGATCTGGTGTACTTCAGATCCCTTTTTTGCAGGCAAAAAACAATTAGGACTTTTAAGAAGGTTGGAATATAATGATAGATGATGATTAGGAGGAGGATTCGTATGTATCGTGTTTTATTTGTATGCACAGGAAATACTTGTCGTAGTCCAATGGCGGAAGCGATTTTAAAAAATAAAAAACTTAAAAATGTGGAAGTGAAATCAGCGGGTGTATATGCTATGGATGGAGGAGCAGCATCAAACCATGCGCAAGAAGTGTTGGCTGAAAAAGGAATCGACCATCATCATACATCTTCCATGCTTACAAAGGAATTATTAGACTGGGCAACACATATATTTACGATGACAACAGGGCATAAGAATGCCATTGCAGCACAATTCCCATCTTCAATAGAGAAAACATTTACTTTAAAAGAGTTTGCAACAGAAGATAAAAAAGGAGATGTGATCGATCCTTTTGGCGGTTCTGTAGAACATTATCGAAAAACATTTCAAGAATTAGATGATTTAATACTTAATATCATAAAAAAATTAGATTAATGGTGTGTGAGGAGAACAGGAATGGAAGTGAATATAAGCTATAAGTTTAGCTTGAGAAAAAAACTGGCATTATTTATTACAATATTAGCGGTAATCACTTATTCAACAAGTGCGCTTTTTATATATGGTCTATATCCAATGCTTCAAAATAATTTGAAAATTAGTTCTTTTGCTTTTACAATGGGGACATTATTATTGGGGATTCTCTGGTCGGGTTTTTTAGCGTTTTTAGCAGCTGGATATATTATTAAACCACTTCAAAAATTAGAGAAAACCGCAATGAAAGCAGCTAATGGAAATATGAAGGAAGACGCAGAAATTTCAAAATCAGATGATGAAATTAAATCGTTAGGCATTGCATTTAATCATATGCTATTTAATTTACGTGAAATGGTACAAAATATTGAATGTAATTTTAATCAAACAAATGCCAAAGTGGATGCTTTAACGACAGAAGCGGAGCAAGCATCTGAGCAAACGCTTGCAATTTCCAGGGCTGTTGAAGAAATTGCGGGAGGTGCAGAAGTATCAGCACAATCTGTACAGGATACAGCAATTTCTGTGGATGAAGCAATGGAAATTGCACAAACTGTTCAAAAGAAAGCGAATACTTCTATACAAACATCTAACCAAATGATGGATCATCTACAGAAAACGAATGGCGTTGTTTTATCCTTAGTAAATGGATTGAAAGCGATCGTAGAGGATAATAATCTATCTTTGCAATCTGTTCAGAAACTAGAAACCAACGTAGGGAAGGTAGAAGGTATTATTAAATTGGTTGGCGATATTGCATCTCAAACCAATTTATTGGCATTAAATGCAAGCATTGAAGCAGCACGTGCAGGTGAACATGGAGCAGGATTTGCGGTGGTAGCGAATGAAGTACGGTATTTAGCTGATGAAAGCGGAAAGGCTGTAGCAGGGATATCAGATCTTATTAAAAATATGCAATTAGAAGTGAAAAATGTAGTGAAACAAATGGAGAGACAGGTATTAAATGCAGAAAAAGAAGCTGAACGAGGGGAACAAGCTAATCTTATCTTTAAGGATATGAATAACACAATAAAAGAGATGGCAGATGACGTTGCTAGTATAACTGCGCTTGTTCGCAGGCAGATGGAGCAAATTTATCATACTGCTCAACAATCTCAAGAGGTAGCTGCAGTAGCAGAAGAAACATCAGCTGGTGCCCAGCAAGTTACTTTTATAACAGAAAAGCAAACGAAAATAATGAATAGAGTTAACCAATTGGCCTTAGAATTACAAGCGCATGCAGAAGAATTAAAAACGACTATTTTTCGTTTTAAAATTTAGTTTTGTTCACATGGATTAAGTGGGTGTGAGACTTAATTCAATGGGATTCGACTTAACGGGATGTATTTAGATAGGATGTTGTTCGTCCCGCATCATTGCTTGCAGATAGTGCAGATGTCGTACTGTCCATCTAATATATGATAAAAATATTTTTCTTTTTCCTAGTCTTTTTATTTTGGTTTTTTTATGTGAGAATATAGTTTGTGAACGTAGGGAGGATGGTAATAATGAAAGTTGCGATAGCATCAGATCATGGTGGAATCATCATGCGTGGAGAAGTAATAAAATTACTAGAACAATTAGGGGTAGAATATACTGATTTTGGCTGTGAATGTGAAGCTTCTGTAGACTATCCGGATTATGCATTGCCAGTTGCGGAAAAAGTAGCAAATGGTGAGTTTGATAGAGGGATATTAATATGCGGCACAGGCATCGGCATGAGCATTGCTGCCAATAAAGTAAAGGGAGTCCGCTGCGCTTTAGTTCATGACGTTTATAGTGCAAAATTAACCCGTGAACATAACGATAGTAATGTAATAGCTATGGGAGAGCGTGTAATTGGACCTGGTTTGGCATGTGAGATTGTAAAAGTTTGGCTGCAATCAGAATTTAGTGGTCAAAGACATGAAACTAGATTAAAGAAAATTGCTCAATATGAAGAAAGTCAATTAGTTTAATTCTGTTCGAAAGGCCGTGTTTTTATGAATGATGAAAAAGTAGCTTTAGAACAACAATTAGAAACGATTATTTCAGAGTATCAGGCACAAGCAAACTTAAGGAAGTCTCAATTATTCGTTATTGGCTGCAGTACGAGTGAAGTGATTGGGCAAAAAATAGGAACATCTGGAACGATTGATGTGGCTGGGATTATCTTTGAAAAACTTCAAAGTTATCAGCAGCAAGCCGGCATTAGTTTAGCTTTTCAATGCTGTGAACATTTAAATAGAGCACTAGTAGTAGAAAGAAAAACATTGGAAGAGCGAGGGTTGACAGAGGTTTCTGTTATACCTGTTCGCCATGCTGGTGGAGCGATGGCAACATATGCCTATCAGCATATGAGCGATCCAGTTATTGTTGAGTTTATCGAAGCAGACGGTGGAATAGATATAGGTGATACATTTATCGGCATGCATTTAAAACATGTCGCAGTTCCAATTAGAACGTCTCTCAAGCAACTAGGTGAAGCGCATGTTACAATGGCGAAATCACGACCAAAACTAATTGGCGGCCAAAGAGCCGTTTACGAAAATACAAAAGAAAACCAGTCTTGTTCCTAGTAGACTTCTTTTTTAAGGAAGGCTGTTTTCTCAAAGTTTGTTGTTTTTTACAAAATGGGAGAAGAAGTACTCAGCAGACTGAATACACGTAGACTCCTGTGGGAATGCGAGAAAGACGAGACCCCACAGGAGCGTATGCGACGAGGAGGCTCGACGCTCGCCCGCGGAAAGCGAAGTGTATTCAGGCTGCGGGTTTACGAAAACAGCCTTAAGGAAAGAATAATTGTATATCTATATAATGTTGTTGTTTTTTATAGTAGACATGATTAAGTGAACGAATGGATCCATTTACAAAAAGCTTTGTACTTTATTTTTTGAAAGGCTGTTTTCTAAAAGTTTGTTGTTTTTGAATAAATAATAAACATGGCTGAAGCACTGAGCAGACTGAATACACGTAGACTCCTGCGGGAAAAGCGAGAAAGACGAGACCCCACAGGAGCATAGCGACGAGGAGGCTCGGCACTCGTCCGCGGAAAGCGAAGTGTATTCAGGCTGCGGGTTAAATAATAACAATCTATACGAAAAGAGCGTTTGAAAATAACTAAAATTAGTGAAAAACGTTAAAAACAAATAGAATTCCACAGGCTGTTAAAAAGGAAACATCAAAATACGAACGATAGTTTCGAACATAAATTTATAATTCGTGTTTTTCTATCTTTCTTTTTAAAATAAATACATGTTAGAATATAATAGGATTTACGGTTAGATAGAGAAAAAAATATACGGACAAGTTATAGGGAGGATTACAAATGAAGCATTTAGCACAACAAGATGAGCGAGTGTATCAAGCGATTCAACAAGAATTAGGTCGTCAAAGATCAAAGATTGAATTAATAGCATCTGAAAACTTTGTTACGGAAGCAGTAATGGAAGCTCAAGGTTCCGTTTTAACAAATAAATATGCAGAAGGCTATCCTGGAAAACGATACTATGGTGGTTGTGAATATGTAGATATCGTGGAAGATATTGCTAGAGATCGTGCAAAAGAAATATTCGGTGCAGAATATGTAAATGTTCAACCTCACTCAGGTGCACAAGCAAACATGGCTGTGTATTTTACAATTTTAGAGCCTGGAGATACTGTTTTAGGGATGAATTTATCACATGGCGGCCATTTAACACACGGAAGCCCTGTAAATTTCAGCGGTGTTCTATACAACTTTGTGGAATACGGTGTGGATAAAGAAACACAATATATTAATTACGAAGATGTACGAGAAAAAGCTCTAACACATAAGCCGAAACTAATTGTTGCTGGAGCAAGTGCATATCCACGCGAAATTGATTTTAAAAAATTCCGTGAGATTGCTGATGAAGTAGGAGCATATTTAATGGTAGATATGGCTCATATTGCTGGTCTTGTTGCTACAGGTTTACACCAAAGCCCAGTGCCATATGCTGATTTTGTAACAACTACTACACATAAAACATTACGCGGACCACGTGGTGGAATGATTTTATGTAAAGAAGAATTCGGTAAAAAAATTGATAAATCTATTTTCCCTGGAATCCAAGGCGGACCGTTAATGCATGTTATTTCTGCTAAAGCTGTTGCGTTTGGCGAAGCATTACAAGATGAGTTTAAAGTATATGGCCAAAACATTATCGCTAATGCTAAGAGATTAGCAGAAGGTTTGCAAAAAGAAGGATTAAACTTAGTATCTGGCGGAACAGACAACCATTTAATATTAGTGGATCTTCAATCATTAGGGTTGACAGGTAAAGTAGCAGAGCATGTTCTAGATGAAGTAGGTATTACTGTTAACAAAAATGCTATTCCATTTGATCCTGCAAGCCCATTTGTAACAAGTGGTATTCGTATTGGTACAGCAGCTGTAACATCTCGTGGCTTTGGTTTAGAAGACATGGATGAAATTGCTTCTATCATTGGGTTTACACTTAAAAACCACGAAGATAACGAAAAATTAGCTGAAGCAGCAAATCGCGTAGAAGCTTTAACAAGCAAATTCGTTTTATATAAAGAACTATAAGAAAAACCAGCGAACCTTAAGGTGTGATAATCTTGAGGTTTGCTTTTTTATTTTTCCTGACTAAAGGCGTTATATATAAATGAAACATACTATTTGTTGATTCGTTCCTATTTTTTCTGTAAAATAAATAGAAGTGTGTTTTGGAAAAAAAGAAGGAAACGGAGTGAACGTTGTGGCAAAAGTATTTGTATTTGATCACCCACTTATTCAGCATAAGCTTACATACATTAGAGAAGTTCAAACAGGTACAAAAGAATTTAGAGAATTAGTAGATGAAGTTGCTACATTAATGGCTTTTGAAATCACTCGTGATATGCCTTTAGAAGAGATCGAAATTCAAACACCTGTAAGCAAAACAAAATCAAAAGTACTATCTGGTAAAAAATTAGGCATCATCCCTATTTTACGTGCCGGTATCGGAATGGTTGATGGAATTTTAAAACTAATTCCAGCTGCAAAAGTTGGACATATTGGTTTATACCGTGATCCTAAAACATTAAAACCAGTAGAATATTATGTAAAACTTCCATCAGATGTGGAAGAAAGAGATTTTATCGTAGTAGACCCAATGCTTGCTACTGGCGGATCTGCAGTAGAAGCGATTAACTCGTTAAAAAAACGCGGCGGAAAAAACATTAAATTTATGTGTTTAATCGCTGCTCCAGAAGGCGTTGAGGTGCTGAAAGAAGCACATCCAGATGTAGATATTTATATTGCAGCATTAGATGAAAAGCTAAACGAAAAAGGATATATAGTACCAGGTTTAGGTGATGCAGGAGACCGCTTGTTTGGTACAAAATAATATAGATTAACTTTTAAAGCCTGTCACTTATATAGAGTGACAGGCTTTTCTTTTTTTTAAATGAGAACCTTGCCGGACGAAGCAGGAATCCCGCCGGATGAGGTAGGGGATTCGCCGGACGAAGCAGGAATCCCGCCGAACGGGAGAAGAAATCCGCCGGACGAAGAAGGAACCTCGCCGGATGAGAGAAGAAATCTGCCGGACGAAGAAGGAACCTCGCCGGAAAGGAGCAGCCCTCCATCTGATGAAGAATGGAATTCACCTCAGGAAAGAACAATAGATTTGATCTAAATTAGACAATCTTGTGAACATATAAGGATGTTTACTGTATATTATGAAAAAAATGATAAAATGAAATATCTCCTCTTCTTTTTTCCTTTCCTTCTGCTTTAATTCCTTGTTTTATATGTAATTTCATTTGAAAAATCCATCTGCTCAACCTCAAAATTTCTTCCAAAGGAGTATTTTATATGATTTTAAAAGAACGAAAGGAACCGATTAAATTATTGCAAGTTAAAATGTTGTTAATGAGGGCTAAAAAACATCCATCACATCCTAAAATAAAAGTCGATTATGCCAAAAGGCTTGCGGGATATAAAGGAGAAAGGAATGTAGATTATTATTTAAAGTTTTTACCAAGTGATAAGTTTGATATATTTCACGATGTTACGATAAAAATAGAAGGAATGACCGTTCAAATTGATACATTAATCATTTCTTTACATGTTATTTTTATACTAGAAGTGAAAAATATTGCTGGTACATTGTACTTTGACCAGCGGAAAAATCAACTTATTCGGACCTATCAATCAAAAGAAGAGGTATTGCCAAACCCATTTTTACAAGTGAAAAGGCAGGCTTTTTTGTTTAAAAGAAGGTTGGAAAGTAAAAACATTAATAATTTTCAAGTGGAAAATTTTATTGTTATTAGCAATCCATACACAATTCTTAAAACAAATGAAGAGGATCGCAAATTTTTTGATAGAATGGTTCAACCAGAAGCGATTGTTGAAAAAATAGTTGAAAATATGAAGAGATATGAAAAAATAAAGTCCCTGAACAATCAATTAAAAAAGCATATCCCTTGTTAATACGGCAAACAAATTGTATAAGTAAAGAAATTTTTCTCCAATATAACATTGAGTTTAAAGATATCGAGAAAGGGGTGATGTGTGAAAAATGTTTATCTTTTTCCATGGTGAGAACAAAAGGAAAGTGGATTTGTCCAAGCTGTCAATTTGTTTCGAAAAATGCGCATATTCAAGCAATCATTGACTATTTGCTAATCAACACTACAATTACAAATCAACAATGTAGAGATTTTCTTGTAATATCATCTGAGCATATTGCAAAACATTTACTGCGCTCCATGAAGCTTTCATATGTTGGAAAAACAAATACTCGTAAATATTTCCTGTCATAATAAATCCCCTCCTCACACATATTTTTCCCTTTAAGTGAAACGATAAGCTATACCCTTTATCATAAATTCTCCAAATTTTATTTCAGTAAAGTATAAAGGAGATCCAACATGAAAAAATTCATCATACTAATAGCCTTATGCACGCTCCTATGGACAAATAATACACATGCCATCTCAATAAATCTCCCATCTATTCCAAAGGAAAACTTTAATGAAAGAAAAATAGCAATTGTTAAAACAGAAAACCCTTTTTCGAGTAAAGAGATAGACCAGCTTTTACAGTCTTATAAAACGATAAAAAAACGCAATGTTTTTCATGAAGTTTTCAACGGGTTTTCTGTGGAGGGATCGATTGCTGAATTGAAAATATTAGCACGAAACCAATTAGTTGAAATGGTTTCGCCTGTACATACTTATAAGGTAGAAACCGAAAATCCGGTGCAGTTAATTGGAGCAGAATTCAAAGAAAATATTAATCGAACATATAAACAGTTGACCGGAAAGGGGGTAAAAGTTGGGGTGATTGATACAGGGATTGATTATAAGCATCCTGATTTAAAGGCAAATTATAAAGGAGGATGGGATTTTGTAGATCGTGATAAAAACCCGATGGAAACAGTTGGGAAGGGAACGAGAAATACACTGCATGGTACACATGTTGCAGGTATTATTGCCGCAGATGGAAAAATAAAAGGGGTTGCTCCGCAAGCAGAAATTATTGCTTACCGAGCACTTGGTCCAGGCGGATCTGGAACGACAGAACAAATACTAGCAGCTATTGAACAAGCGATAAAAGATAAAGTAGATATTTTAAACCTGTCATTGGGTAGTGAAATAAATGGGCCGGATCTCCCTATTAGTTTAGCTTTAAATAAAGCGGTAAAAAAAGGGATTATTGCGGTTGCTGCAGCAGGTAATTCGGGACCTTCTGAATGGACAGTAGGTTCTCCTGGTACAGCAAGTAAAGCAATTTCTGTTGGAGCTTCTACCCCATATATGCAAATAGCTTCTATAAAAATAAATAATAAATCCCTATTTTTAACTAGTATGAAACAGAGCGAAAGCTGGAGAAAGTCTAATTTAATGGAAGTAGTTAGTGCAGGACTTGGGAAGAAACAAAATATAAAAAATGTAGATGGGAAGATGGTGTTATTAGAAAGAGGGGAATTGACTTTTACAGAAAAGGTCATGAATGCGTATAAAGCTGGAGCAACAGCTGTGCTGATTTCTAACAATATCGATGGTCCTCTTATCGGAAGCTTGGAAAAAGAAATTCCTATTCCTGTTGCGGGAATAACAAAAGGTGAAGGAGAAATCATTAAACAAAAACTCAAAAACGCTCCTTTATATGTACGTGTTGAAACAAAATGGGAAAAAGATCTACTAGCTGATTTTAGTTCAAGAGGCCCTGTTACTAATAGTTGGGAAATAAAACCAGATGTGCTTGCTCCAGGGGTTGTGATAAATAGCACAGTTCCAGGTGGATATATGTCCCTTCAAGGAACCAGTATGGCTGCACCCCATGTAGCAGGAGCATGTGCCTTGATATTGGAAGCCCATCCTAATTGGACCCCGGAAGAAGTAAAAGCGGCTCTTATGAATACGGCAAAACCAATGATGAATCGAGAAGGAAAGAGATATAAAGTATATGAACAAGGAGCGGGAAGAATTCAAGTGAAAGAGGCCATTAGAGCTAATATACTCATCATGCCCGGCTCTATTCGATTTGGGAAATTCCGGTTTGTTGACCATCTCCATGAGCATACAGCGTATATAAAAGTAAAAAATGTCGGAGAGACAATAGAACAGATCTCCTTTTCTATACCAAAAAAGAAAGACGGCATTACTTGGGAGATGCCCTTTTCCTTTCGTTTAGAAAAGGGGGAAACAAAAAATGTACCGATTAGCATGATGGTGGATAGTGAAGTTTTTAAAGAGAATCTTCAAGATGGTACATTAGAAATAAGGGCAGGAAAACAACAAATACATATTCCTTATTTATATGTACTAGAAGAACCGAACTACCCAAGAATAATGGGATTCGACCTTATAAAAGATAACAAAGAAAACACATATAAATATGAAGTGTATTTACCTGGTGGAGCAGAGGAGTTTGGCATCGCCTTATTTGAAAAAGAAAGTTTACAGTTTGCCCAATTTCTAGATTGGAAAAAAGATGTTAGAAGAGGGATGATAACATCTAAAATTAAAGAAGAGAACATACCAGATGAAGGGGAATATATAGTAAAAGTATTTGCACGAAAATCCGGAAAAGAGGACATCATTAGTTCATATTTGTCTATTGGACCATGGAAATCAAAATGACATATGATATATATAGAAGAAACGCAACTTTGAGGGGAACCGTAATAATGATAGAGTTTTCCTAAATGAGTATGTGTTTCTTCTATAAATTCGGTCTATATTTATAAAAATTTAAAAAGTATGTGAATAAATTCTCTAATCTATAAAAAAATAGTTATTTCATGTTAAAATAAATAATGTTAAAACAGGTACTTATCAATAGCCACTTTTTTGTAACATTCCATGCTCTTTTTTTGAAGTATCCGTTTTCAATAATAGTATCATGAATATATTGTGAAATATATGATTGTAGCGTTTCAACACTATTAATACTAATTGACATTGACATTGGCTTATTGTATGCTTACAAAGGGAAGAATGGCAGGGTTTTCAGCTTAATTTTTCATTTAATTTAGGCGATTTTAAGAGATTGCTTTGTTTTTATGAGGTTTTTCTATTTTCTAATATGTTTTCACTAGAAAGTAGAGCTTTAGACACTGACATTTGACTAAACAGTTTTGCAGAAAGAAAGTGATCAGGAGATTGGCTAATTATGCTTGAAATTAGACTGATGCTATCAAGACAAGGTAGATACATATCTGTTTTATTGTCTTTATATTTAATAGGGTGGGCTTTGACCCCGTTCCAGCCGGTTTTTTTAGGGCTGATTATTGGAACTGGTTTAAGCTTTTTTAACATGTTTTTACTAGTAAGAAGAATGGGGAAGTTTAATACAGCAATTGATAAAGGAAAAAAAATATCCTCGTTAGGCATGCTGTCAAGAATGGCAACCGCTATACTTGGAGTAGCATTGGCGATGGAATTTCCTGAACATATTCATCTTATTAGTGTGGTTATTGGATTAATGACTTCTTATGTAGTCATTATGATAGATTTTATATTAAATACTATTCAAACAGGTAGTAACAAAAAAGAGAGGTGAACATGATTGGAACATAAAGAACCGATTTACCACTTGTTTGGCATCGATTTTTTGCAGTTTAATTTAGCAAATGTAATGATGATTACCATTGCAAGTGCAATAGTATTAATTATAGCAGTACTTGCAACACGAAAGCTGGCCCTAAAGCCTACTGGACTCCAAAACTTTATGGAGTGGGTAATGGACTTTGTAAAAAATATCATCAACAGTACAATGGACTGGAAAGATGGTGGGAAGTTCCATATTTTAGGTATCACGCTTATATTTTATATTTTTGTCTCAAATATGTTAGGATTGCCTTTTGCCATTGTAATAAATGGGGAGCTTTGGTGGAAATCACCGACAGCAGATCCAACTATTACGTTAACACTAGCAGTGTTGATTATTGCTCTCACTCATTATTATGGTATTAAACAAAAAGGATTTAAAGAATATTCTAAAGGTTTCTTCAGTCCAATGAAGTTTTTATTTCCTTTAAAAATCATAGAAGAGTTTGCAAATACACTTACTCTTGGATTACGTCTCTACGGTAACATATATGCAGGTGAATTGTTGCTATCCCTTTTAGTAGGATCATTAGCAGCTACAGGAACAGCAGGCTTAATAGCTGCCATTCCGTTAACACTTGTATGGCAAGGTTTTTCGATATTTGTCGGTACAATACAGGCATACATCTTTACAATGTTAACAATGGTTTACATGTCTCATAAAGTTAGTCATGACCATTAATATATACCCTTTGTTACAAAAGGTGAAACTAAAAAATAACTTATGTTTATAAATTAGGAGGAAAAAATAATGAATCTTATAGCAGCAGCAATAGCAATCGGTTTAGCAGCACTTGGAGCAGGTATTGGTAACGGATTAATCGTAGGTCGTACAGTAGAAGGAATTGCTCGTCAACCAGAAGCGCGCGGTTTACTACAAACAACAATGTTCATCGGTGTTGCCCTAGTAGAAGCACTACCAATTATCGGCGTAGTTATTGCATTCATGGTTTTAAACCGTTAATTCATAATGTTATCTTATGCGGCGAAGACAATCTTCTATAAGAACTTCGCCTTTCCTTTATGTCCTAAAATGTAATAATGGTTGAGTATTGAAGGGAGTGAACCAAGTGTTATTGAACAATTTAGTTCTGGGAGCTGCAGAAGCTGCATCTCATGAAGGTATAAATTATGGAGATATTATCTTACAGCTCGTTGTTTTTATCGTTCTTCTTTTTTTGTTAAAGAAATTAGCTTGGGGCCCATTAATGGGAATCATGAAACAAAGGGAAGAGTTCGTAGCAAACGAAATTGAAGCAGCAGAAAAAAGCCGAAAAGATGCTGCGAACGTTTTAGAAGAGCAACGTGTATTGTTAAAAGAAGCGCGTGTAGAAGCGCAAAATTTAATGGAAAATGCAAAAGCTCAGGCAAATGCACAAAGAGAACAAATTATTGCAGATGCAAAACAAGATGCAGAACGTTTAAAGAGCTCTGCTTTGCTTGAAATTGATCAGCAAAAAGAAAAGGCTGTTGCAGCTATTCGTGATCAAGTATCGTCACTATCTGTATTAATCGCTTCAAAGGTTATTGAAAAAGAATTAAATGAACAAGATCAAGAGAAGCTGATAAATGATTATATACAAGAGGTAGGCGAAAAACGATGATGGATATAGGAGTTTCAAAGCGATACGCTTTAGCCCTTTTCCAAATCGCAAAAGAGAACGGTAACGTAGATCAATTGGAAGAGGAAGTTCGTGTTGTAAAAACATTTTTTACTGCTTCATCTGAATTACATCTGATTTTAAAATCTCCTAATATTTCATTGGAGAAGAAAAAAGAGTTAGTAAAGAATGCTTTTGCTCAGGCAAGCAGCTCTTTACAAAACTTATTGATGTTATTGATAGATCGTCACCGTGAAGACTATATTGCAAGTATATGTGATCAATTTTTATTTTTAATAAATGAAGAAAAAGGGATTGCAGATGCAAAAGTCTACTCTGTACGACCATTATCAGATGATGAAAAAAGTGCAATTTCCGCTGCTTTTGCAGTAAAAGTGGGTAAAACATCGCTTAATATTGAAAATATAGTAGATTCCAATCTTTTAGGTGGAATAATTGTTCGAATCGGAAATCAAATTTTTGACGGTAGCTTGCAAGGCAAACTAGATCGTCTACAACGAAAATTATTAGGATAGTATTTCTAGATAGGGGTGAAACGCATGAGCATCAAAGCGGAAGAAATTAGTGCTCTTATAAAAAAGCAAATCGAAAATTATCAATCGGAAGTTCAAGTTAGTGAAGTCGGTACAGTTATTAGTATTGGTGATGGTATCGCACGTGTTCATGGGCTGGACAATTGTATGGCTGGCGAGCTGGTTGAATTTTCAAATGGTGTGATGGGCTTAGCGCAAAACTTAGAGGAAAGCAATGTTGGTATCATTATTCTTGGACCTTTTGCGGATATTCGTGAAGGAGACGAAGTTCGTCGTACGGGCAGAATAATGGAGGTTCCTGTAGGAGAAGAATTAGTTGGTCGTGTAGTAAACTCACTTGGGCAGCCAGTTGACGGACTTGGTCCAATTAATGCTAGCAAAACAAGACCAATTGAATTTCTTGCACCAGGTGTTATGGATCGTAAATCGGTTAGTGAACCGCTTCAAACAGGAATTAAAGCAATCGACGCGCTTGTTCCAATCGGACGTGGACAGCGTGAATTGGTTATTGGTGACCGTCAAACAGGTAAAACATCTGTAGCAATCGATACAATCTTAAACCAAAAAGACCAAGATATGATTTGTATCTACGTTGCAATTGGTCAAAAAGAATCAACAGTTCGTAATGCGGTTGAAACTCTTCGTAAGCATGGTGCATTAGATTACTCTATCGTAGTAACTGCATCAGCGTCTCAACCAGCTCCGTTACTATACTTAGCTCCATATGCTGGTGTAGCAATGGGAGAAGAATTTATGTATAACGGCAAACACGTGTTAATCGTGTATGATGATTTATCTAAACAAGCGTCTGCTTATCGTGAGCTGTCACTATTATTACGTCGTCCTCCAGGCCGTGAAGCATATCCAGGGGATGTATTCTACTTGCATTCTCGTTTATTAGAACGTGCTGCAAAATTAAGTGATGCAAAAGGTGGCGGATCTATTACAGCTCTTCCATTTATTGAAACACAAGCGGGTGACGTATCTGCGTATATTCCAACAAACGTAATTTCGATTACAGATGGACAAATTTTCTTGCAGTCTGATTTATTCTTCTCTGGTGTTCGTCCAGCTATTAACGCGGGATTATCTGTATCACGTGTAGGTGGATCAGCACAAATTAAAGCGATGAAAAAGGTTGCAGGTACATTACGTCTTGACCTTGCATCATACCGTGAGTTAGAATCATTTGCTCAATTTGGTTCTGATTTAGATAAAGCGACACAAGCTAAATTAAATCGTGGTGCGCGTACAGTAGAAGTACTAAAACAGGATTTAAATAAACCATTAAAAGTCGAAAAACAAGTTGCTATTTTATATGCATTAACACGTGGATTCCTTGATGATATTCCAGTTCATGATATTAGACGATTTGAAGAGGAATATTTAAATTGGTTAGATCACAACCGTAAAGATTTGTTAGATCACATCGTGTCAACAAAGGAACTTCCAGCTGACGATGATATGGCAGCTGCTATTAACGAATTTAAAAAATCGTTTGTAGCTTCTGAATAAGAAGACAAACTTATGATTGGTGGTGAGAACCGTTGGCATCATTACGTGATATAAAATCTCGTATAAATTCTACAAAAAAAACGAGTCAAATAACCAAAGCCATGCAAATGGTTTATTCAGCAAAAATGAACAGGGCTGTATTAAATGTTAAATCGTTTGCCCCATATATGACGAAAATCGAAGAGGTCACTCATTCTGTTGCATTAGGAGGATCGGCTGCAGCACATCCTATGCTTCAAAATCGACCAGTCAAAAAAACAGGATACATTGTTATTACATCGGAACGTGGACTAGCAGGCGCTTATAATAGTAATGTTTTAAGAAAGCTTGGCCAAACAATTAAAGAACGTCATCAATCAAAAGATGAATATGCGATAATTGTTGTCGGCAGATTAGGTCGCGATTTCTTAGTGAAACAAGGGTATAATGTTGTTTTGGATGTAATCGGAATACCAGACCTGCCTGATTTTTTAGATATAAAAGATGTAGCTAGCAAATCAGTAGGAATGTTTGCGGATGGTACATTTGACGAGTTAAATATCTACTATAGTCATTATGTAAGTGCTATTCAACAAGATGTAATAGAGAAGAAAATTCTTCCTCTAACAGATTTAGGTAGCACTGCAACGAAGCTTACTTCTTATGAGTTTGAGCCATCAGCAGAAGAAATATTGGATGTTTTACTGCCGCAATATGCTGAAAGCTTAATCTATGGTGCATTGCTCGATAGTAAGGCAAGTGAGCATTCTGCAAGGATGACGGCAATGAAAAACTCAACAGATAACGCGAAAGAAATAATTGATAATTTAAGTTTAGTATATAACCGTGCACGCCAAGCAGCGATTACACAAGAAATTACCGAAATTGTTGGTGGAGCTGCTGCATTAGAATAGTTCCTTTAAAAAAAGGAAAAAGGTTGTTTCATAACAAAAGACTATCTACTCCATTATACATTTCATTAACAATAGAAATGTATAATGGGTAGCTAGTCTCTTGTTTGGACACCCTTGTTTTAAGAGAAAGTTTAGGAGGGAAAATAATGAGCTTAGGACGAGTTCTTCAAGTAATGGGACCAGTTGTTGACGTTAAGTTCGACGGAGGATATTTACCTGATATTAATAACTCATTAAAAGTAGTTCAAACTGCTGGTAGTGATGCGAATGTCGAATTAACGCTTGAAGTGGCCCTTCATTTAGGTGATAACACAGTTCGAACTATTGCAATGTCTTCTACAGATGGAATTACTAGAGGTACACAAGTAGAGGATTCTGGTAAGCCAATTTCAGTTCCTGTTGGGGACGTTACACTAGGACGTGTATTTAATGTTTTAGGAGAAACAATTGATTTAGATCCAAAAATTCCTGCGGATGCAAGACGTGATTCTATTCATAGAGAAGCTCCTAAGTTTGAACAGCTTTCAACACAAGTTGAAATTTTGGAAACTGGTATTAAAGTTGTAGACTTACTTGCCCCTTATATTAAAGGTGGGAAAATTGGATTGTTCGGTGGAGCGGGAGTTGGTAAAACCGTTTTAATCCAAGAATTAATCAATAATATTGCACAAGAACATGGTGGTATCTCTGTTTTTGCTGGAGTTGGAGAGCGTACACGTGAAGGAAATGACCTTTACTTTGAGATGACTGATTCTGGTGTTATCAAAAAAACAGCGATGGTATTCGGACAAATGAATGAGCCGCCTGGTGCCCGTATGCGTGTTGCATTAACAGGATTGACAATGGCAGAATACTTCCGTGACGAACAAGGTCAGGACGTATTATTCTTTATCGATAACATTTTCCGTTTTACTCAAGCAGGTTCAGAAGTATCAGCCCTTCTTGGCCGTATGCCTTCAGCGGTTGGGTACCAGCCAACACTTGCTACTGAAATGGGTAAACTGCAAGAGCGTATTACATCTACTAGTGTAGGTTCTGTAACATCTATTCAAGCAATTTACGTACCAGCGGATGACTATACAGATCCGGCTCCTGCTACAACATTTGCTCACTTAGATGCAACAACAAACTTAGAGCGTAAACTAACAGAAATGGGTATTTATCCAGCGGTTGATCCGTTAGCATCAACATCTCGTGCATTATCTCCAGAAATTGTAGGAGAAGAGCACTATAGTGTTGCACGTCAAGTACAGTCAACATTACAACGTTACAAAGAGCTACAAGATATCATCAGTATCCTTGGTATGGATGAGTTAAGTGATGAAGATAAACTAGTTGTACACCGTGCAAGAAGAGTTCAGTTCTTCTTATCACAAAACTTCCATGTTGCTGAACAGTTTACAGGTCAAGCAGGATCTTATGTACCAGTAAATGAAACAGTAAAAGGATTTAAAGATATTTTGGAAGGAAAATACGATAATCTTCCAGAAGATGCATTCCGTCTTGTAGGACGTATAGAAGAAGCTGTTGAGAATGCAAAAAAAATGGGTGTTGAAGTTTAAACATAATCAGGAGGGGTAGAAATGAAGACGATTAAAGTCAATGTAGTAACTCCTGATGGCCCGGTGCATGAATCAGACGTTGAAATGGTTATCGCAAAAGCAGAAAGTGGAGAATTAGGGATACTTGCAGGGCATATTCCAATGGTAGCACCCCTAAAAATTGGGGCAATTCACTTGAAAAACGGGAAGTCTTCTGAATATATTGCTGTAAATGGCGGTATTTTGGAAGTGCGTCCAGAACAAGTAACAGTGCTTGCTCAGTCTGCTGAAACTGCGGAAGAAATTGATTATGATCGTGCTTTACGAGCTAAGGAGCGTGCCGAAAAAAGAATACATGAACAAAAAAATGAACATGTAGATTTTAAACGTGCTGAACTTGCTCTTAAACGTGCAATGAATCGTATATCCATTGTTGAAAAGAAATATTAATAATGATAAATACCTCTCTATTGTTTACCATACAATAGAGAGGTATTTTTTATCGGACAGGAAAAGATAATATAAAAAATATACAGTTTAATTTATGTTCTCTGTTAAATTCCATGGGTGATTTTCTAAAGGCTATTTTCTCAAAGGTTGTTGTTTTTTACGTGGAAAAAATGGGAGAAGAAGTACTTAACAGACTGAATACACGTAGACTCCTGTGGGAATGCGAGAAAGACGAGACCCCATAGGAGCGTATGCGACGAGGAGGCTCGACGCTCGCTAAACGGACGAAGTGTATTCAGGCTGCGCGTTTAAAAGCAATAATCTATACGAAAACAGCCTTTTCAAAAGGTCAGGAAATTCACTCCCTTTCCGCGGACGAACTGGCAAGCCGTCTTGCTTAGATCGTTTTTTCACAGGAGTCTCGCAGATTCTCTTCCCATAAACAACATGATCGTTAAACGGAGCTAATTAATAAGAAAAATAAAAAAAGATGAAACCTTTTTAGCAGTTAACTCGTCAAATAAGAGTTAGTACATAAGGAATCGTTTTAGATTGGGGGATGTGTCTAGTTGATTTCAAATTTCGGACAGCAAGCGTTACTTAGTATCATCGCTCATGTTATTTTTATTGCATTAGCATGGTGGGCATTACAATCCTTAAATTTTGATAAATTCCTTCGTGCAAACAAAGTTTTTCAAGCGAGAGTATTATATGTATTATTGTCTATTATTATTGGTTCCATTATTAGTAATTTCTTCTTAGATTATTTAACATGGTCGCAGCAATTGCCATTAATTATGCAATGAACTGCATAAAAAGCATAAAATATAGGTCTTCATACATGTTTTCATTTGGGGTGTTTTTCTGTACAATTCAAATTGCGTGTGTATAAAAAATAGTATGTCTATTACTAAAGAAAATATTCTTGTCAAAATGTGACGACAATTCCTCTGTATGCAATCCTTCGCCATGGACAAAATGGTAGTAAGGGGGAGGAATTATAAATGAATAAAATATTTTATATCACTTTCACTATTTTTATGGGGTTTGCTGTTTGGATACTTGGATATAACACCATTAATGCGCATACACAACTTGATTTGTTCACTATAAATGAAATATTAAAAAATGAAAACGGGATTCAAATCAATGAATGGTCTCTAAATGCAAGAGAAAAGCTGGAAAATGTAACAACCATACAAGATGCGAAAAATTACCAAGAATTAATGAAGGAAAAATTCCCGACAGCGAAATGGCAGGAAACAAAAAATCGACAAAGCTGGCAAATGAAAGCTTTGCTGCGGTCTAATAAAAACATGGAAGAAAGCATTATTATTACTACTTCTTTAACAACAAAAACTTCCCAATCATATATTATATATGAGGCAAAAGGGAAGGAGTTAAAAGACGAAACAAATAAAAAGCTGCAACAGCAAATAGAAGAAAATATTTCTGCCATATTTCGGGGTGAACCTACAATTTTCTCTTGTATAAAAGGCGAATTCAATGATAAGATTAATGAGTCTTTGCCTTATTATGTAAACCATTTGCTAAGTGTTTTTCAAGCAAAACAAATAGAAGCGTTAAAAGAAAATGAATTTATTTCTACTTCTGCTTATACACCAATATTTGAAGAGACAGTTCATAACAGCAAAGAGGCAATGAATTTACAATTAGGAATAAGAACACAAGGAATGGGCGGTAAAACTACCATTGTAGTTGGCACACCCATCATAACGATTGAATATTAATATAGAGACATTGGACGCGGAGGGGAATACACTTTGGATAAAATCATCGTCCGCGGCGGAAAAAGGTTAAATGGAACGGTTAAAGTAGAAGGCGCAAAGAATGCCGTTTTGCCTGTAATCGCCGCAACATTATTAGCAAGTGATGGAAAAAGTATTATTAAATCAGTTCCAACTCTTTCAGATGTATATACAATTAACGAAGTATTGCGTTTTTTAAATGCGGAAGTTAAATTTCATAATAATGAAGTAGTTGTAGATGCATCACAAGAGTTAAGTGTGGAAGCACCTTTTGAATATGTTAGTAAAATGCGTGCTTCTGTTTTAGTTATGGGTTCACTGCTCGCTAGAAACGGAAGAGCGAGAGTAGCATTACCAGGTGGTTGTGCTATTGGTTCAAGACCAATCGACCAACACCTTAAAGGCTTTGAAGCAATGGGTGCAAAAGTTCAAGTGGGGAATGGCTTTATTGAAGCATCAGTTGAAGATCGTTTACAAGGTGCAAAAATCTATTTAGATTTCCCAAGTGTTGGTGCTACAGAAAATATTATGATGGCAGCAACTTTGGCAAAAGGCACAACTGTTATTGAGAATGTTGCAAAAGAACCTGAGATTGTTGACTTAGCTAATTTCTTAAATAAGATGGGTGCAAAAGTTAGAGGTGCGGGTACTGGGACAATTCGAATTGAAGGGGTAGACGTATTATTTGGTGCAGAGCATTGTATTATCCCTGATAGAATTGAAGCAGGAACATTTTTAGTTGCCGCTGCTATTACAGGAGGAGATGTCCTTGTACAAGGAGCTGTTCCTGAACATTTATCTTCTTTAATTGCAAAAATGGAAGAAATGGGTGTTGTTTTTAAGGAAGAAGAAGACGGCATTCGTGTAATCAGTGCAAATAATTTAAAAGCAGTAGACATTAAAACAATGCCACACCCTGGATTTCCAACAGATATGCAGTCACAAATGATGGCATTATTACTTCGTGCTAAAGGAACAAGTATGATAACGGAAACTGTTTTTGAAAACCGTTTTATGCATGTAGAAGAATTTAGACGTATGAATGGTGATGTGAAAATTGAAGGTCGTTCGGTTATTATGAATGGACCAACAAATTTACAAGGTGCTGAAGTAGCAGCAACTGATCTTCGTGCTGCGGCTGCATTGATTTTATCTGGCCTTGCTGCAGATGGAATCACACGCGTAACGCAACTTAAACATTTAGATCGTGGTTATGTTAATTTCCATCAAAAACTTGCTGCATTAGGTGCGGATATTGAAAGAGTAACAGAAGAAGAAGAGGTTACATTAACAGCATCTTATGTTGCTGATTTAAATGCATAAAGCTATTTGGCTGCAAATTTTATTTATTGGTGATAAATAAAATTTGCAGTTTTTTTGTCGTCTAAGAAATTATAAACGAAATGGGATTGTGGATAACTCGGCGGTTGTGTCCGCATCTAGCTCCAGCGCCTAGCTCTTGTGAAAAATAACCCCATGCCTCTAAAAGTAAAAAGCACTTTTGGAGTCATGTGAACATTTTTCTTCAGAGCTGTTCAAGGCGCTTGCTCTTTTGTTCTTTAAAAAGGTATTGAATGTGAAAAGAGTGGTTTTTAATTAGAGGTTTTGAAAGTTAGGCGGGAAAAAGGGTATTAATGAAATAATATGCAAAAAAAACGCTGATAGAACAACTATTTAGTTGTTTCGAAAAGAATTTTCCTCCTGCTTAATCTTGTCATAAAAGCATGTCCCACTCCATATGAATGTTAAGAAGAGACGTCATTTATTGGATAAGAAAGACAAGTTTTTTGAAGTTAGATAGATGTCCAGCTCCGGCGCCTAGCCCCTGTGAAAGATAACCTCTTGCCTCTAAAAGTAAAAAACACTTTTTGAGTCAAGAGAACATTTTTCTTCGGGGCTGAGCAAGGCGCCTGCGCTTTTCTTATTTCGTTCATATGGGGGCCTTGACATGATTAAAATCAAACCATTCATCGTACTAGGAGTAATTCTGTTTGCCATCACATTATTAATACCTTCCATATTAGTTCTACCTTTTATGGAGGCAAAGATTAGTGGAAAATTAGGAGAAAATGTGCAAGAAGTAAATAAAAGCAAAAAGACTTCAGGGCCTGCCGTTGAGGTAGCAGTTTATAGAGAAAATAAAAAGGCAGTAGAAAAGCTAGATTTAGATGAATATGTTCTTGGAGTGGTAGCTAGTGAAATGCCTGCAGATTTTAATCCAGAAGCGTTAAAGGCTCAAGCGTTAACGGCAAGAACCTACATTGTAAAGAAGTTGGAAAGCGGTGAGTCATCAGACCTTCCTGACGGGGCAGTAGTTGGTGATTCTATCAATTATCAAGTATATAAAAGCAGGGAAGAATTAAAAAAGCTTTGGAAAGCATCTGATTATAATTGGAAAATTAAAAAATTGGAAGAAGCTGTCGCAGCTACTTCGGGGCAAATACTGACGTATGCTGGTAAACCAATTGATGCCACTTTTTTTTCGACAAGCAATGGTTATACTGAAAGCTCTAGTAGCATATGGCCAAATAAGATCCCCTATTTAACAAGTGTGGAAAGTCCGTGGGATATAAAGTCTCCAAAATATAATGGAAAAAAGGTGCTGTCGGTAGCGGAATTTGAACAAAAACTAGGCGTTACCTTAACCAGCAGCGCAGAAGTAGGACAAATTACAGCGTACACAGCAGGAAAACGTGTTGCGAAAGTAAATATTAATGGCAAAGTGTTAACAGGTAAAGATATAAGAGATAAACTTGAGTTAAAATCCACTGATTTTAAATGGGTACGCAAAGGAGACAACATCGTAATTACAACAGAAGGATATGGCCATGGTGTTGGCATGAGTCAATATGGAGCGAATGGAATGGCTTCAGAAGGAAAGAACTATAAAGATATTGTGAAACATTACTATAAAGGTGTTCAAGTAGCAGATGCAAGTAGTTTGTTAACGAAATATACGGCAAAAAAATAATAAAAGCGGAAGCGCCTTGATCAGCCCCGAAGAAAAATGTTCACTTGTCTCAAAAAGTGTCTTTTACTTTTAGAGACAAGTGATTATCTTTCACAGGGGCTAGGCGCTGTAGCTAGACAAAGAAAAGCGGAAGCGCCTTGGCTAAAAAATGAGCCAGGCCTTTTTTGCAGAGAAACTAAGTTTTCACAGAATTTTAGGCAAAGGAAGCCCATTCCTTCAGGTGTGGGAGGAATTTGCTTTTTTTGAACATTTTGTTAAAAGGTACATTTGTTCCATTTTATTTGTTATAATTATAACGCAAACAAATGTTCTGTATGGAGGTTTTTGTAATGGCAAAGGAGAAAAAACCTTCCTATGTATTAACGATGGAATTATGGACAAATCCTTCTATTATAAAAGACATAGAGAGCGATTTAGAAGTGAGTCGCGTCATTTATAATTCGTGTCTTGGAGTATTATTAAAACGTGAGGCACAAATGAAACGGACAAAAAAATATAAAAAATTAAGTAGATGTCTTCGTGCTGTTTCTAAAAAACTCTCCTACTACAAAGCACAAGGAAATAAAAAGAACATCCAATTCTATCAAAACGAGAAAAAGCAAATCATGAGGAAAATATTTGATATACAAGAACAATTTGAGTTAACGGAGTATGCTATGCACGATTATCTTAAAGCCATTCGGAACCATTTTGGAAATACATTAAATGCAGATTTTGCTCAGAAGGCAGCTACTCGTGCTTGGAATACGTTTCATAAGAAATTGAAGGGTGAATCCAAGAGAGTAAACTTTATTAAACGCGGAGAAATAGTTAGTTTTGAAGGGAAGAAAAACAATACCGGGTGGTTTTATCGAGATGGAAACATTGTTTATGGAAAAACAAAAATAAATTTAATGATAAAAGAAAATGATTTGTACATGCAGGAAGCATTGTCTAACCTCAAAAACAGCGTTGAATTTGAATACAAAACTAAAAAAGGCGAGGTAAAAAACTCTTTCTATAAAGTGAAATATGTTCGTATTGTAAAACGTGTAATACGTGGGAAAACTCGTTATTTTGCACAATTGATCGTTCAAGGATTTCCTCCAGCGAAACGAAATAAAGATGGTTCATTTAGGTATCAAATAGGGGAAGGTCGTGTTGGCGGAGATTTAGGAACTTCTTCTATCGCAGTCGTTGGAGAGAATAACGTTCTCTTAACGAATTTAGCTGGGAATGTGATGAATCTATCAAGGAAAATTCGATTGATTCAAAGAAAAATGGATCGTTCAAAACGAGCGATGAATCCGAAAAATTATCATCCAGATGGAACGATTAAAAAAGGAAAAAAGACGTGGATTTACTCCAAAGGTTATTTGAAGTTAAAATCGAAACTGAAAGAGTTATACCGAAAACAGGCCGTTTGTAGAAAACTATCTCATCGTACATTAGCTAATAGACTCCTCTCTTTCGGAGATGAACATTACTGGGAAGAAATGAACATAAAGAGTTTGCAAAAACGTTCTAAGAAAATAGAAATCAGTGAAAAAACAGGAAAATACAAACGTAAAAAGCGTTTTGGAAAAAGTATAGGGCACCGTGCTCCTGCAATGTTTATAAACATACTTGAACGAAAAGTAACAGCTCAAGGCGGAATATTTAAAAAAGTGAATACAAGAACATTTAAAGCGAGTCAATATAATCATAAGACAAATGATTATACGAAAAAAGAATTGAAAGAAAGATGGCACAGCTTTGATGATGGGACAAGCATTCAACGAGATTTATACTCGGCGTTTCTGTTGATGAATTCCAATTGTACCGGAACAAAAACGAATAGAAAACTTTGTGAAAAGACATTTGAGCTGTTTCAATCTTTACATGATAAAGAAATAGAACGAATAGAGAAACAAGGTGTAATGGTGTTAAATTCAGGCATTCAATTAAAAAACAAAAAAGCTGCAGCAGCGGTTTAAAAAACAAAAATGGCGGTGTGACCTACCGAGTCTGTGAGGGCCATAGATGCAGTCGTAAATGGCAACAGAGGTTGCTTTGGCTGTGAAAGTTCTGAATAAACCTTTAAACATGATGTTTATTAATGTCAGTGCTTCATTCCCAAGCCGTCCACTTGTAAAAGTGTGGAGTGTGTGAATGTACTTGTACATGTATGAATGAAGAGAAGCAAGAGTTTTTCAGAACCCCATTGCTTTAGCGGTGGGAGTGTCAGTCATAATTTTAATAAAATATGAATAATAAGGTGGTTTTTGTCGAAAAATAACTTTTTAAAATTTTTTTGAAGAATGTATATAATTCTCATTATCTGTTCAGAATGATTGCTGAGGTGATGATAAATGAGAGAGGAAGAAAACAAACGTACTTCTCCAAATTCGAAAGTAAAACGCTTCTTTAAAAAGCGTTGGGCATTCCCAGCCGTTTATATTGCAAGTGCAGCCATTATTTTAACAGGTGTTCTTTGGTATCAAAACAGTGTATCAAACAGCGATGATTTTAAATATGATGCAACTGATTCGCCAACGAAACAATTTAATGATCCAGGGCTGCCAGTGAGTAAAGACTTAGAAAATTTTGCTTGGCCAGTAGCTGACCCAGATGCAGTTGTTACACAGAAAGAATTCTATGACAATGCAGAAAGCAAAGACAAACAAGTAGGTGCATTAGTATTCTATGATAATATGTACCAACCGAATACAGGTATCGATTTGAAAATGAAGGATGACAGTGAATTTAATGTTGTTGCATCCTTAAGTGGAACCGTTACAAATGTCACTACAGATCCAGTGTTAGGAAATACAATCGAGTTGGATCATGGAAATGGTATCAAAACAGTGTATCAATCAGTAAAAGATTTTAAAGTGGAAAAAGGCGACCAAGTAGACAAAGGACAAACACTTGCAACAGCTGGTAAAAGTTCTTTTAATAAAGAAGCCAGTGTTCATGTACATTTTGAAATTCGCAAAAACAATGTGGCTGTAAATCCGATTGACTTTTTCGATAAGTCATTAAGTGCATTAGAAAAAGATGAATCAATCGGTGCCAGTGCTGCTACAGAAGATAATGCGGCAGTAGAAAAAAAGGCAAGCGACGAAGATTCTAAACTAGATGAAAGCAGTGCAGAACCAAGTACGGAAGGCTCTTCTGTAGAAGATTCAAAATCAAGTGATGATGCTTCTTTACAAGAAAAAAAATCATCTGATTCTACTGAATCAACAACAGATGAACCAAACTCTGAAAGCAGCGTAACAACCGATCCTAACGCATAAAAAGATAAATAGTCTGGTGATTCTTATTGGCAAAAATAGCCGCTAATAAGAAGACCAGGCTTTTTTTAATGAATAAGGTAAGCTAGTTAATCCCTGCTTATATTGTCGAACTAAATACCGTATCTTCTTATTTCGATTATTTTCCACTTAATCTTTTATCTTATTCTGTAAATTATCGTTATTTCCCGAGAAATTTGTCTTCTTTTCCCTACTAGTGCTGGTTCTGTCATTATTTGTTTAGTTATGTTTGGATACCCTCTTTTTTATGGAAGAAGGAATCTTTTTAAAAAAAATAAGACAAAACCTTGTCCCTATTCACTTTTTTCTGCATAAACTGATACCCAAGCTAATAAACTGTTACAAACATTACAAAGATGAAGTTTGGAGTGAAGAGTCGTTTACAGATAATTGGTATGCAGTCGGGAACATGCTTAATCATAATAAGTTCAGAAAGCGCTGTAAGCTTTCTGCCGCATGAGGAATAAAGCTACTTTACATGAGTATGAAAGGAAACGTGCGGGATGAAGAATTTCTATGAAGCGAAAAGCGAGTCTCATTTCACACTTCTCACATCCAATTTAAGGAGGGCGAGTGGTGTGCACGATTACATCAAAGAGAGAACTATCAAGATTGGAAAGTATATCGTGGAGACGAGAAAAACAGTTCGCGTTATTGCGAAGGAGTTTGGCGTATCCAAAAGTACAGTTCATAAGGATTTAACAGAAAGGCTTCCAGAAATTAATCCGGATCTAGCCAATGAAGTGAAAGAAATTCTTGATTACCATAAATCAATCAGACATCTTCGTGGTGGGGAAGCAACGAAAATGAAGTATAAAAAAGAAGAATTAGAAGGGGAAACTGTATAATTTTTATAACAAAAAAGGACCGCATATACACAATAAAGCAGTAAAAACTACTATCGATGGGGAAACCTCCGTCGATAGAACCAAAACTATACATAAATTAATTGATAAAGTATTAAAGCTCAAAAATAGAGCTTTTTATTTTTGTTGAGGGTTGTTTTCTCAAAGTTAGTTGTTTTTTACATAAAAAAATGGGAGAAGAGTACTTAGCAGCCTGCATACATGTAGACTCCTGTGGGAGTGCGAGAAAGACGAGACCCCGCAGGAGCGTATGCGCGACGAGGAGGCTTGTCGCTCGCCCACGGAAAGCGAAGGGTATGCAGGCTGCGCGTTTAAAAGCAACAATCTATATGAAAACAGCCTTGTTGAAAAAGGTTTCTTTATAACAAAATTCTTTTTTGAATGAAAGTTAATGACGAATATATTTTATCCTAATAAACGAATTAGAAAAAAATTGCTGAAATACCGCTAAATTTTTACAAAAAGTTATTCCTTTTAGCATGGTTATGATAAAATAGAAAATTAGAGTGGGATAATATGCTTACCGCAAAAACATCATTAATGTAAGTTCAAAAAGGGAACAAATTAGAAGCAAGCCAACGAAGAGATTCGCCGCTTATCATTTGGTGCCTTTTTGAACCTCCTCTAATAGGAACGCATGTTTCATATGTTTAGTATACTAAAGAAATGATACTTTGTATAGGATATAAAACGATTGGTATCAATAGAAATGAATATTTTTTCATGTTATAAATGAATGGAAATTAAAATAATAAATGAATAAGAAATGAGATAAAGTTGAATAGACAGTGAAATAACATAAGTAACCTCCACTTTATCCAGCTTCTTACATACAAGTACGAGCTATCTATTTTAATAAAGTGTGTCAGAAATAGTTCACACAAAACTTTTTATGAGCATGGGAAAACTAGGACAAGATATGTGCCTAATCGGAGTAGCGGTAGGAATTTACGGAAAAATAATGACAGGAGGAAAACATAATGTTTGCTAGAGATATCGGCATTGATTTAGGAACAGCCAATGTATTAATTCATGTAAAAGGTCGCGGAATTGTATTAAATGAACCATCAGTAGTAGCACTTGATAAAAACACGGGGAGAGTGCTTGCTGTTGGAGAAGAAGCTCGTCGCATGGTTGGTCGTACACCGGGCAATATTGTAGCGATTCGCCCATTAAAAGATGGTGTTATAGCCGATTTTGATGTAACAGAAGCTATGTTAAAACATTTTATCAATAAGTTAAATGTAAAAGGATTTTTATCTAAGCCACGAATTCTTATTTGCTGCCCAACTAATATTACGAGTGTAGAACAAAAGGCCATTAAAGAGGCGGCAGAAAAAAGCGGCGGGAAAAAAATCTATTTAGAAGAAGAACCAAAGGTTGCAGCAATTGGTGCTGGAATGGACATTTTCCAACCAAGTGGAAATATGGTAGTTGATATCGGCGGCGGAACAACTGATGTTGCTGTTTTATCAATGGGGGATATTGTTACTTCTTCTAGTATTAAAATGGCAGGGGATAAGTTCGATAATGAAATCCTGCACCATATTAAAAAAGAATATAAACTTTTAATTGGTGAACGTACAGCAGAGAATATTAAAATTAATATTGGGACTGTTTTCCCTGGAGCTAGAAAAGAAGAAATGGATATTCGCGGTCGAGATATGGTTTCAGGTCTGCCAAGAACGATTAAAGTACATTCAGAAGAAATTGAGCTTGCCTTAAAAGAATCAGTAGCAGTTATTGTCCAAGCTGCAAAAAGTGTACTGGAGAGAACTCCTCCTGAGCTGTCAGCAGATATTATTGACAGAGGAGTTATATTAACAGGCGGCGGCGCATTGCTGCACGGAATGGACCAATTATTAGCGGAAGAATTAAAAGTGCCTGTATTAGTGGCAGAAAATCCAATGGATTGTGTAGCAATTGGAACAGGCATCATGTTGGATAATATCGATCGTTTACCGAAAAAAAGATTAGGGTAATAATGGGATATATAATATTAGTGTTTAAATAAGTTGTCTTATTATAAAAATCGACTGTTTTGGAATGTTTCCGAGTAGTCGATTTTTTTTTTTTCGGAAAATCTGTTTAACCACTTTTATTTAAAGATCGACTCTGTAGATTCTCGACTTATATAGGAAGATAGTCAATTTTAATAGCAAAAATTGCTTATTTTCGGCAAAATATACTGTTATATTTGTCGATTTTTTTTATAATAGTGTATATAGATAAGTTCGGTATATTTTGAAATTAGGAATAAAACTATTAAAAAGAATGGAGATCATTATGTTTAAAGGTTTTTATACTGCTGCATCTGGAATGTTGACACAGCAAAGAAAAACGGAATTGTTAACAAATAATATGGCAAACAGCAATACTCCAGGGTTTAAGGCAGACAATTCTAGCATTCGTACCTTTCCGGAACTTTTACAAAAAAGTGTAGAGACGAATTCTTTTACTGGGATAACTAAAAAAACTCCGATTGGATTATTGGCGACAGGTGTATACATGCAAGAAGCTATTCCGAATTTTGTTCAAGGTGATTTACAGCAAACCGAACTTAAAACAGATATGGCACTTGTGAATCAAACAGTTCCTGGTGATGATAACAATAAAACGGGCTCTATTTTCTTTACCATTCAAAATGCAGATGGAGAAGTCCGTTATTCAAGAAACGGAAACTTTACTTTGGACAGCCAAGGATTTTTAACTACGTCTAACGGTTATTATGTACTAGATGAAAATAATAATACGATTCAGCTTGAAAATGATCAATTTACCGTTTCGAGTGATGGTGTTTTAACAGGAAGCAATGGAGAAAGGTATCGTTTAGGAATAAGCTATACAAATAATCCGCAAGCACTTGTAAAAGAGGGCGACGGTCTTTATCGCCAACAAGATGACAATGCCCTCGAAAATGCATACACAGCCGATGGAGTAGCTTTTCAGTTAAAACAAGGATTTTTAGAAAACTCAAATGTTGATACCGCAAAAACAATGACAGAAATGATGACAGCTTATAGAAGCTTTGAAGCTAATCAGAAAATACTGCAAGCTTACGATAAAAGCATGGACAAGGCAGCAAATGAGATCGGCAAAGTATAATACAAAGTAAAGTAGTGGCTATTACACCCACCCAGGGGGATACACATGAATAGAACGATGTTAACAGCAACAAATACATTAACGCAATTACAAAAGCAAATGGATACAATCAGCAACAATATAGCGAATGTAGATACAAATGGCTACAAAAAGAAAAATGCAACATTTACCGATTTGCTTTTTCAACAGTTTAATAATCAGGAAAATGCGGATTTAGAAGTAAGCCGTTTAACTCCTAACGGAATTCGACAAGGTGTTGGGGCAAAGGTAGCACAATCGCAAACGGTAATGTCACAAGGAAGTTTAAAAACTACGGACCGTTCATTGGATACTGCTTTTACAAAAGAAGGCCAGTTATACCGTGTTCTTGTAAATAATGGACAATCTTCTGAAGTACAATATACAAGAGATGGGGCATTTTATTTAACGCCCGTTTCGGAAAATGAAAACATGCTTGTAACGAAACAAGGATATGCCGTTTTAGATGAAACGAATAATCCAATTTTGCTTAACAATAATGTAAACGAATATAAGTTATCTGCAACAGGAACACTAACTGCTGCTTTGTCTAATGGACAGGAACAAAATGTAAACTTAGGTGTTTCTTATGCAAATTACCCTCAGCTTTTAGAAAAAAAAGGGGATAATTTATATGGACTTCCAGGCAATATTGAAAATGCCGAGGCGCTGACAGATTTAGATGGACCTTTACGAGGGCAAATCGCAGTGCAGCAGCATACATTAGAAAATTCAAACGTAGATATAAGCAAAGAGATGGTGAATCTGCTAACAACACAGCGTTCCTATCAATTTCAATCAAAATCCATCACAATTGCCGACCAAATGATGGGATTAGTTAACGGGATACGTTAAAGTACGTGTTTAAAAAGGAGATAGGATAATGTCAGTAAACAGTAGTAGCCAAGAAATGATGAAAACAAGAGAACAGATAAAAGCAGCAAGTCAGCAAAAAGAAGATAATACTACTGCTGCTAGAAAAAAAATAAGAGTTCGTCTTATTCCCATTTGGCTGCGTATCCTGTTAATTATTGTATTGATGGCGTTTAGCGTCAGTACAGGAACAGTAATAGGCTATAGCGTAATGGGGAATGGAAAAGCAAGCGATGCGTTCAAAAAAGAAACTTGGACACATATTATCGATTTAGTAGATAAAAAATAAAACGATGTAAAAGGCGGCGAAGCTACGCTTATTTGAAATGTAATGATAGAAATTTTCTGCTTCTATATTTCGTTTTTAATTAATATATAGTATGGATTGGATACGTACACTATTTATTTGTGAATTTTACCTAAACAAATTCTTATTTTCATACCGGGTTGTGAGTGAAAACTATGTTAGCTTCTGTGAGCAATCATTTTTATTTTGGTTTTTCCCATCGTTTTTTAGTACAATAAGATAGAATCACATGTTAGTAGGAGGTCATAAAATGTTAGATATAAATCAAATCAAGGAAATTATTCCACATCGTTATCCATTTTTATTAGTAGATAGAATTTTAGAAGTGGAAGAAGGAAAACGTGCTGTTGGAATAAAAAATGTTTCGGCAAATGAAGAGTACTTTAATGGGCATTTTCCAGATTTTCCTGTTATGCCAGGTGTTCTTATCGTAGAAGCGTTAGCGCAAGTTGGTGGAGTAGCAATGCTGATAAAAGAAGAAAATAAAGGACGACTAGCATTTTTGGCTGGAGTTGATAACTGCCGTTTTAAAAAGCAAGTATATCCTGGCGACCAACTTCGTTTAGAAGTAGAAATGACTCGTGTTCGCGGAAGCTTTGGTAAAGGCAAATGTGTAGCAACAGTAGACGGTGAAATTGCATGTGAAGCAGAGATTATTTTTGGATTAGGTGATAAGAAAGAAGGGTGACAGCATGTCATCTTTTTTTAAGCTGTTTTCTAAAAGTTTGTTGTTTTTGAATAAAAAAATAAACATAGCTGAAGCACTGAGCAGCCTGAATACACGTAGACTCCTGCTTAGAAAAGCGAGAAAGACGAGACCCCACAGGAGCATAGCGACGAGGAGGCTCGGCACTCGTCCGCGGAAAGCGAAGTGTATTCAGGCTGCGGGTTAAATAACAACAATCTATACGCAAAGAGCCTTGTTTTTAGATCAGTTAGGAGATCGATTGTTTATGAGCTATATAATAACTTTTTTAGTATCTCTAATAGAATGGGGTGGATTAATTTCCTTTCCACTTATTTTCCTAGGTTATAAATATAAAAATTATATAAAAAGCATCATCATTCAATCCGCATTAATGAGCTTTTTATCAATTTTTTTACATGCAATCTCTCTTCCCATTCCTGTAATAGTGGGTATACAAATAATTATTTTAATCACTCTAATAAAATTTGGATTGAAAACAAATAACATAGAAGCAATCACTTTAACAAGTATTGGGTACGGATTCTATTTATTTCTGCAGCTGCTTATTATTGAGCTGTATTCCAGTATCCTGCAAGGAAGTTATGTAAAGCTTTTTAAAATGAGTAATGTTTCAGTAATAATCCCAGTAATAACTATTTCCTTATTATTGATTTTTTGTTATATTTTATATAGAAACAAGCTTCAAATTTCTGAATTGAGGTATCAATTAAAAGCGGATAATCTCGATAAAAAAATAAAAAGAATGATTCAAGCACTATTTGTGATGACTTATATTTTCATATGTGTAGGAACGGCTGTTATGATGGTAGATAAACAAGTGAAATATTCATTTGTTCTGCTGAGTATCATCGTGTTGTTTGGAATGATGCTGTGTTATTTAATCTTACATTCACAGCTTCAAATGAAACAATTATTGCATGCAAAAAAGTATTATTTAGACCAAGAACAGCAAATAGCAACATTTGTAGAGAAATTAAAACAAGAATATGTCATGCATTTCAGAGCAATTGAAAAATTAAATCATTCTGGTTCACCTTCTATTATTACAGAGTATATGGACACACATCAGCTGCAGCAAATAAATAATAATTGGAAGAAAAGAAATTTCAGGGAAGGAATGGAAGGACTCGACCCATTATTATTTTCTTTTTTCAATAATAAAAGGAAATTGGCCGATTTATTAGAGGTTGAGATGGTAATTAAAACGCAAATAAGTTCAGAAGAATTTACAAGTTTAAGCCAAATTAGAAATTTAAGTTTAATTATTGATGATTTAATCCTTTCCCTTTTTCAAGCTGCTTCCGATGTCCAGAAATTGATCCACATTAACATAGAAATAACAGATAAATATTTTTCTTATACAATAGCAGCCAATCTTTTTATTGATCCAATTAACACAGATTTAGGTTTATTTGATGCCATCATCAAGTTAAAACAAAATAAAGCGACTGTAGATATTGTTTTAGATCCAGTTAGTGTTAAGATTTTGATTCCAGTTATATGAGTACGTGAAAACATTCTCTATAAGGGGTTGAAACGATGATAGAGCGATATGCAGTAGTGTTTGCAGACAAAATAAAAAAATCGAATCCTGACGAAACAGCACCACATGATGTGTTAGTTTTTGGCTTCATCATCGTTTTTAACATAATTATGACAACGCTGCTGCTGACTGCAGTTGGTTTTATCATTGGAAAACCGTTTTATATATTAGCTATAGCTTTTGCTTTTATGAGTATGCGATTGCTAACAGGTGGTCCACACTTGAACCATGCATTCGCTTGCTCATTAGGAAGTACACTTTTTATGGTAATCGGATCCTTTTTATCAGTTCATATCATTTCTGTTATATTTTATGCAGTATGTGCTTTCTATTTATATATCCGTTATGCCCCATTTTACGAACAAGATCAAGTTGTTCATGCAATAAGCTGGGAAAAGAAGAAGAAAAATTTTGCTTTATGTATTTTATTTATGAGTAGTTTGCTTGCAGTGTTTTTCGATTATCCTGCATTTTTAATAGGAGCATATCTGCAAAGTATCACCATTATTCCTTTTATGATTAAAGGCATACATCGCATGAATGATGTCTTGAAAGGGGGTGATAAATTTGAAGAAAGCGACTGCTAAACATCTATCAAACGCAACATTATCTTTATCCAAAATGTTTGTTAAAGCATCTAGTCCATTATTTCATTTACCAAAAATCCCGACAAGTTTAAAAAAAGAAAAATAAAAGGAATTAACAGCTATGAATAAAACGTAATGACGAACCTTTGATTTATAAAAGAGGGTTCGTTTTTTTATTAAAATTTATGCTTTCTTACCTTTAAATAAAACCGTCTTCTTTAGACAAAGTGTACATTTTGTTTAAAGAAAGCGGTTTTTTATTTCCTTTGTTGGCAGCATGCAGATCTCTTTTTTCCCAAACCATTTATAACGATTACTAGCAATATAATGGTAAAATGGGTCGCGAATAAACGAAGGAATTATTTTTAATACATAAAAAAATTTCCACCCGCCGTTTAGTTGACGGCAGATTTGAAGTACAGCATCCGATTTTTTGTAATATGTTCCATCCGCTATAAGTACTAAGCTGTCTAAATGGTTGTTTATTTTATATTCATTCAGCAGCTTTTGTCCTGTTTCACTTTGAAGGGAGGAAAATGCAAAAATCCCATTAGGATCTCTTTTTATAATAAATTGAACAGAAGCACTACATAAATTACATACACCATCAAAAAGAATAATCTTTTTCAATTTCATCACCTAGTATTAGTTTATCAATAAAATAGGCTTTTTCTCAAAGTTTGTTGTTTATGAATCAAATAAAAAATATGACTGAAGCACTGAGCAGCCAGAATACACGTAGACTCCTGCGGGTTAAATAACAACAATCTATACGAAAAGAGCGATAAAATAAAAGGCAACCAAATCTCTTTGAAACATGCATATAATAAGATTATATTCCTATGATAATTTTAGCAATATAATCCAATCTCATCACTATTCTTGATATAATATGAACGGAAGAACAAAGCCGAAAAAATAACATTAATTACACTAAATGGGTAGTGGGGAATTATCGTTATCGAAATCCGAAGTTCGATGTAAACGGAAAAGAGAGAAGTGTGGAAATCGGATTTTTTAGTCGAGTCCAAAAAGAAAGATAATTAGAGCAGAGAAGATCGAGGAACAAGGGGAGTACTTTGACGATCCGTGAAGAGATGAGACAGCAATGGTTCCCGGACCGAACAACCTCTATTTTTAAAGGCTGTGTTAGAGCTAATTGTTGATTTTGATACTTTTTTGAGTGGAGTGGAAGGCGTGAGACTCCACATGAGTAAAGCGTGGCCACTGAAGAAGTGTTTTATTATAAATAAATTATAGGTAAAACCCTTCTATTAAGTAGGATAAAAATGGTATAGAGAGTTTGAAAACGACCATCATGTTGGTTAGGAGAGGCGTCCGCACGACTCCTGCGGGATTAGCGAGACAGGCGAGACCCCACAGGAGCAAAGCGACGAGGAGGCTTGGCGCTCGCCCCGCGGAAAGCGTGTGGTAAGCCTCGGAAAACCGAACGAAAACCTCTAAGTGCTTGGATTTTCCTATCTATATTTCATAGCATCCACTTTTTCAGTGACCTCCGCACAGCGCCGAGGAGGCTCCCGGACCCCCCGCGGAAAGCGAATGCCTCTCGCTGCAATCAATAGGCAAGTTTAACAGAGCCTTTTTAAAAAGGAGGTAGGGAGAATTTGTGAACAAACTAATAATAATGGTACCCTATTATTTAGGAGGGAATAGGTATGAAAAAACTGTTAGTGCTTTTACTTATGTTTTTACTAATTGGAGTGGTTGGCTGCAGCAAGAAGGAGCCAACTCCAGATGAACGTCTTTCACAGTATGTGAAGCTATGGAATGAACAGAAGTTTGCAGACATGTATGCATTTCTTTCGAAAAAAGCAAAAAAGTCTATCTCAAAAGAAGATTTTGTTTCTCGCTACCAAAAGTTATACAGCGATTTAGAAATAAGTGATGTCAATATAACGTACACAAAGCCTTCTAAAGAAGAAGATTTTGATAAAGCGGAGACAGCTTCCATTCCTTTCGCTGCGAAAATGAATAGTGTTGCTGGCGAGATTAGCTTTGAGAACGATGCAACCCTTGTAAAAGAAGAAAAAGACAAAGAAGAAAACTGGTATATTAACTGGGATACAACCTATCTATTTGCTGACTTAGGTGCAGATGATAAAGTTTCGTTACAAACAATCGAAGCCGAACGGGGAGTAATTATGGATAAAAATGAAAATCCGTTAGCAATGAATGGTGTCATTTATGAGGTTGGGCTTGTACCGGAACAGATGGGCGATGATAAAGAAGCGGTTATAGACAAACTTGCAAAACTGCTTGACATTAAAAAAGAAACAATTGAAAAGGCATTAAATGCAGATTGGGTGCAGCCAAGCTATTTCGTGCCAATTAAAAAGGTTGCAACCGGAGATCAGGCGTACTTATCGAAGCTGTTTGCATTGCCTGGTGTACAGAAACAAGATACAAAAGGCAGAATATACCCTTTTGGAGAAGCAACTGCTCATTTGATCGGATATATTGGCAGCATAACAGCTGAAGAGCTGGAGAAACAAAAGGAGAAGGGCTATTCCAGCACAGATGTTATTGGAAAAAGAGGACTAGAGCAAGTGTTTGAAGAGCAATTAAAAGGTTCAAATGGTGTCAAAATATCTATTAACAAAGCAGATGGGTCAAATGTTGTCCTAGCCGAAAAAGAAGTGAAAAATGGCGAAAATATTAAATTAACCATTGATGCAGATTTGCAAAAAAAGATATACGATAAAATGCATGGAGATGCTGGTGCAGCAGCAGCGATAAATCCAACAACGGGCGAAACATTAGCGTTAGTGAGCAGTCCTTCTTATGATCCAAACAAAATGGTTGTTGGATTAACCTCAACTGAAAGAGAAGCATATACAAACAATAAATTAGAGCCATTTACGAATCGTTTTAAATTAACGTATGCACCGGGATCTGTTTTAAAACCAATTGTTGCAGCGGCTGCATTAACAGAGAACGTGATTTCGCCAGAACAACAGCGGAAAATTACAACGAAGCAATGGCAAAAGAATAAATCATGGGGAAATTATTATGTAACAAGAGTGCATTCAAGTACAAAACCTGTTAACTTAGCAGATGCTTTATTATACAGCGACAATATATATTTTGCGCAAACAGCACTCGATTTAGGGAAAGACAAGTTAACAGCCGAGTTAAAAAAATTCGGTTTTGAAGAAGAATTCCAATATCCATATCCAATAGAAAAGCCAACGATTGGAAAAATGGATACAGAAATCCAATTAGCTGACTCAGGCTACGGCCAAGGGCAAGTCGAAACAAGTGTGCTTCATTTGGCATCTGCTTATTCTGCCTTTGTAAACAGTGGAAATGTCATAAAACCGATTCTTCTATCAAACGAAGAAGTTGGGCAAGTGTGGAAAGAAAATAGTATGAGCAGCACCACAGCCAATACGATTTCCAATGATCTTCAACAAGTCATCGACAGTCCGAGTGGAACTGCCCATTCAGGCAAAATAAATGGCTTAACTTTAGCAGGAAAAACAGGAACAGCAGAATTAAAAGCAAAACAAGGGGAAACAGGAACAGAAAATGGCTGGTTTGTTACTTATAATAAAAAAGACAAAAACCTGCTTATCTCTATGATGATAGAAGGAGTGCAAGGCAGAGGCGGCTCCACACATGTCGTGAAGAAAGTAAAAAATATATTAGAATAAATCAAAAGAGGCAGACTGCATATGGTCTGTCTTTTTTCTGTAAATAATAGAGGATTTAATTCATCTTTCTAGCTTTTTCTTCATACATTAATTTAAGACGGTGAAGGGAGAGAAAGGAATGAATGAAGTAGAGCAAAAAGAACTTCAAAAAGCCATCGCAGAAATTACAGAAATAGCCACTGGTTTCGGATTAGATTTCTATCCAATGAGATATGAAATTTGTCCTGCAGATATCATTTATACATTCGGTGCCTACGGAATGCCAACTCGCTTTTCCCACTGGAGTTTCGGAAAACAATTTCATAAAATGAAGCTGCACTATGATTTAGGGCTATCCAAAATATATGAGCTTGTTATTAACTCGAACCCTTGTTATGCCTTTTTATTAGACAGCAATTCTCTTATAAATAATAAACTGATAGTGGCGCATGTTTTGGCGCATTGCGACTTTTTCAAAAATAATATCCGTTTTCAAAATACAAAACGAGAAATGGTAGAAAGTATGGCAGCAACAGCCGATCGCATCCGTCAATATGAAATACAATATGGCAAACATGAAGTGGAAACATTTCTAGATGCAGTGTTGGCTATTGAAGAGCATATCGATCCGTCTTTAATGAGGCCAAAGCTTGCTTGGAGCAAAGATGATGAAGAATATGAAGAAGAAATAAGCAGTACTCCATATGATGATTTATGGAGTTTAGATGATCGTAAGAAGCCGAAAAAATCGACAAAGCATAAGGTAGTCAAAAAATTCCCACCTCATCCAGAAAAAGATATTATGCTATTCATCGAAAACTTTAGCAGAGAGCTGACGGAATGGCAAAGAGATATTTTAACAATGATGCGGGAAGAAATGCTCTACTTTTGGCCACAGCTGGAAACAAAAATCATGAACGAAGGCTGGGCATCCTATTGGCATCAAAGAATTATCCGAGAATTAGATTTAACAAGTGCGGAAGCAATCGAATTTGCAAAATTAAATTCCGGGGTTGTGCAGCCCTCCAAAACGGGCATTAATCCTTACTATTTAGGATTGAAAATATTTGAAGATATTGAAGATCGCTACAATAACCCAACAGAAGAAATGAAACGAAGAGGAGTACAACCTAATTCCGGCAGAGAGAAAATGTTCGAAGTACGTGAAATTGAATCAGATATTTCTTTTTTACGCAACTATTTAACGAAGGATTTAGTCACACGCGAAGATATGTATCTTTTCCAAAAACAAGGAAGAGATTATAAAATTGTCGATAAAGGCTGGGAGCAAGTAAGAGATCAACTCGTCAGCATGAGAGTAAACGGAGGTTTCCCTTATATTACCGTAAATGATGGAGATTACATGAAAAATGGGGAGCTTTATTTAAAACATGGTTATGAAGGAATTGAGCTCGATTTAAAATACTTAGAAAAAGTTCTTCCGTATATTTATCAATTATGGGGTCGGAATGTTCATATGGAAACCATTGTAGAAGAAAAAAATATGCTCTATACGTATGACGGCAAAGCGCTGCATCGGAAGTATTTATAAAGAAAAAAGGTCTTCTAAAAATAGGAGGCCTCTTTGTTTTTTTCCATAAAAAACGTTTATGAACAGCTTATCAAGAACAGATTTTATAAAAAATAACATGATAAACAGGAAAACAGTTAGTTTATACCGAATGTATTTAGTACAAAGCAGACAGAAGAAAGGATAGACAGATGCAAAAAAAAGTAATCGAGAAAAAAGTGATTATCACAGGATATGGTACGGTTGCAAAGGAATTAGTAAAGCTGCTAAACGAACAAGCAAATCGATTAGTAAATACGTATCATGCCTATTATAAAATAGTCGGAATTATTGGACTAAAAGGTATGATTTATGAAGAGGAAGGCATTGATTTACAAGTACTCCTTACTTACGGAAAAGGTTCAAAGGCGTTAGACCAATATGCCAAAAGAAAAGGCTTGTCCTTTCAGCAGCCTGTTTACAAGGGCGATGTACTGATCGAGTGCACTCCAACGGACTTAGAAACAGGTGAACCTGCACTTTCATACATAACGAATGCACTAACAGCAAAAATGCATGTTGTCTCTGTCAGCAAAGGGGCACTGATACATGCATTGCCGCAATTTAAAAAAATCGCCGATACAAATCATTGTGAAATCAAATATAGTGGAGCAACAGCTGCAGCGCTTCCTACTTTGGATATTGGAGAATTTAGTTTGGCAGGCTGCCAGATTACAAGTATTGAAGGCATATTAAATGGTACATCCAACTTTATATTAACGAGTATGTCGGAGGAAAACGTGTCTTTTGATCATGCATTAAAAATTGCACAAGAACGAGGAATCGTAGAAGCAAATCCAGACCTTGACATAAAAGGCTTGGACAGTGCTTGTAAAATCCTGTTGCTAGCAAATGGACTTCTTCATACACAATTAACTTTAAAGGATATTTCAATTGAAGGAATAGAAAATGTAACAAAGGCGGATATACAGTATGCAAAAATTAAAGGAAATGAAATAAAACTGATTGCAAGTGCAACCGTTAAAGAAGGTGAAGTAACTGTAAAGGTGGCACCAGTAGTCATTCACCCGGAAAATCCCTTAATACATGTGAAAGGAACAAATAAAGGCATTCTGTTTCATACAGAAGAAATGGGAACGATTTGTTGTTTAGGTGGAGCATCTCATCCTAAAGGGGCAGCCGCAGCTGCATTAAAGGATATGATTAATTTGTTTCGGTAGCAAGCACATAATTTTTTTCTTTGGCTGTTCTCACAAAGTTCGTTGTTTTTTACATAAAAAAATGGGAGAAGAAGTACTCAGCAGACTGAATACACGTAGACTCCTGTGGGAATGCGAGAAAGACGAGACCCCACAGGAGCGTATGCGACGAGGAGGCTCGACGCTCGCCCACGGAAAGCGGAGTGTATTCAGGCTGCGAGTTTAAAAGCAACAATCTATACGAAAACAGCCTTTTCTTCAGATATTTTGATTGATAGAGTACAAAGGGTTTATTGTTGATAATCTATGTAATAAAATAAAATGATGTGCGAACTAGATGCAAGATTTTGTCACCTTGTGAAAATTAATCTGAAAATTGGAGTAATTCCTAACAGGTGTCGAAAAGGTACCAGTTATTAATTTTTATTGATTGGGTTTTTTGAAACTAATTTTTGATATTTAACAATATAGGTATCCAGCTGTTCACTTATTTGCAAAGTATTAGGATCAGTTAATCCTTTATCAATACCTGTTTTTATTAATTTTACTTTTAAGTTTTCAATAATCTGAAGTAGTTCGCTCATCTTTTCATCACTATCCCCATTAAATATCATAATAATGTCCCCTAGGTATTGTATAATACTTATTTTACCAAAAATGGTTAGAAAAGATAAGCGTTTTTATAGTAATTTCGGTATAAAAGTTGCAGAATAAATAAAAATGAGGAAAAAATATTTGTATTATCGTCTAAACGTTAATTTAATGGAGGTTAGTTTATTAAATCCATTAATATAAACGCTGTTTTATAATAGATATCTCGTTTAATGATGTACGGCGGAAAAAAAGAGTGGGAAGATAGAAAAACGAAGTATGCACGCGGTAAAAAAATGTGTATGAAAAAAAATGACCTCCTGAGGACGGAGGAGGTCATTTTGCAATATGTAATAATAGATAAGTAAGATAAGAATGAAGTTCGAAAGTGTCGTTTTTAATAAAGTCTTTAATATCTTTATTAGTTGCTATTTTCATAAGATCATTCCTCCTTTTTAATATATATATCCAATCTAGTAATCTTTATACCTGATTTATCATAAATAAAACTATATTTATAAAAAAATAAGAAGTAGGTAATAAAATGGATTGTATTGTGAGGGAGTACACATGAAAGAGCTGTTTGGCTATAACGATTTTTTTTCTTATACATTCCATTTAGAAAAAGCGAGAGGAGAACAAAAAAAGCATCCTAAAAATGGATGCCAATATATTAATCTATTGCAATTGCTTCGTTATTTAATAGTTTTAAAAACGATTCTTCGTTGACTATTTGTATGTCGAGTCCTTTTTGCTTCAGCTCGTATGCTTTTTTCTCCTTTGAACTGATGCCCTTAGCTCCGACGAGTTTTGGGTCTTGTATGCCAACTACTAAATAATTTGTTTTACTGCTAACACCACTTTTCATAACCCCGCCAATATTGACTACTTTTTGCATTGCTTCTTTCCGATCCATCGACAAAAGATCGCCTGTAAACACAATATTTTTCCCGTAAAGTATATGGTTTTCATTAAACGTATCGGTCATTGCCGAAATTTCTGAAATGGCAACTGTATTAAATTTACGTTTGCTTGGCTTCTTTTTTTGAAAAAAAGTTTGTGGCTTTAGTTCAGCAAACTGTTTAATTGGAATCGTGCTGAATGTTTGGCAATAAGTTTGAAGCGATTTTCTATTTTTGGCCTTTACGCAAGCAATTACTAGCTCCGCACATGCTCGGGCATCCACTCCTGCATGATGATGCTCTTCAAGGGAAATGCCAAAACGGGCCGTTCTTTCTTTTAAAGATTGCCCAACTTTTTCTCCACGACATGCTCTTGTGCTAATTGGAATGCTGCAAACATATTCAAAATCAGGAATCGCGATTCCGTATGACTTTAAACAACAGTATAATACACTCATATCAAATTGAGCATTATGTGCCACGATTAAATTCGAAGTAATGTCCTCTTTTATCATATTCCATATCTCGTCAAAGTTTTTTTGCCCAACAACATCATTCTGTTTTATGCCATGAATAGCTGTAAAACTTGCATCAAACTTCAAATTTGGCGGTTTAATAAGGAAATATTGTTCTTTTACAATTTCATTTTTTTCGACATATGTAAGTCCAATTGAACAAGCACTGTTCATATTTTCATTGGCTATTTCAAAATCAATAGCAATAAAATCCACGTTGGCTACTCCTCCCATTCTATTTTTATTATATTATACTATTTTTCCTTTACTAGAGAGAATGTTTAAGGGATAAATTGGAAAATTATTTTAACATACTATTGTAACCTCCCTGTAATAAAATTAGAACAAGGCTGTAACCTATATTTCGACAAAATATGAGAAAATATTTTTAGTTGATAGATGTCGGGCCACGGATACATATTACTTATTCAAACTGGAAATGCAACGGAGGTTACTGTATGAAAAAGGTTTTTATTATGACACTTTTATCATTTGGACTGTGCTTTACAGGAGTATTTGGGGGACAGGAAGCGAGTGCTGCTTCTCCAAAGTCTATTACAACTATTGCAAAAAAATACATAGGCACACCATATAAATTTGGTGGAATGACACCAACAGGATTCGATTGTTCTGGTTTTGTAGGCTATAGTTATCAAAAGACTGGTAAAAATCTTCCAAGAACGGCAGCGGATATGTATAAAAAAGGGAAAAAAGTGAAGAAAAAAAGCCTGAAAACAGGAGACTTAGTTTTCTTTTCAACTTATAAAAAAGGTGCTTCACATGTTGGAATATACATAGGTGATAATCAATTTATACATAGTTCTTCAAAAGGTGTTAAAATAGACAAGCTATCAAATACATATTGGAATACAAATTATTATGGTGCAATAAGAATTTAACTTTACTATATACCCTGCAGGAAATCTTTTGAATGGATTTTCTGTAGGGTTTTTTATTTTTTGAAAGGGTTTAAGAGAGAATATGAGATTGCAGCGGGAAAGATGGTAGGCAACGCGAGAAAAACTGGAGAAACGCGAAAAAAATGAAATTGCCGCGAGAAAAAGAGGAGAAACGCGAAAAAAATGAAATTGCCGCGAGAAAAACTGGAGAACCGCGAGAAAATCACCATTCCCGCAGACATTAATTAGTATGGTCTATACAATTTTTCTGCATAGTAAATCCTTCCTTTTGTATTGCCCGAACAAAGTAAATGCATTTGAGACAGGAGTCTAAACGCGATATCTTTAGAGGAAAGAAGCACAAATTCACGAAATTCTTTATTAGTAATAGCTGGTTTTATTAGAAGAAAGTAGTCATACACTGCTTGAAAATGTGCGTCGCTATTAAAAGTGCCGCAAAATGTACAATGCCATTGTTTTTTCTTGCGGATCATGGCAAATTTCATACACGAAGGGCAGCATACACCTGTAATAATATCGGATGGCTTGAGGCCATAATATTTTAAAATATCAATCTCTTCAGGAGTATTCGCTTTTAACAAAAAAGTATAGATTTCACGAAGATGTTTCCCATCTAAAACTTCATGTTTATATTTTAATGATAGATTGTCCCATTTTTCCATTAAACTATGACTATGAATGACGTGATTCTTGATAGAAGAAGGACCTTTAATAATAGTCGAGGGATGGCTGATAACAATTAAGTTTTCGATTGGAATAGTGGGAAGTTGATTCAATTGAAGAAATTGGTGAAGTTGTCTTTGAAGTCTTTTTGCTTGTGAGATGGGATCAAGGTAACCTTCTTCTTGATCATTAATGTGGCGGGTAAATTGATTGAGAGAGGCATCAAAAACTAGTGTACTTACGTAATTTTTACTCTCTAGGATTAATGCAAAGCAAGGAGTTAAGACTAAATAGTCAATTTGGAAAAAGGATTTTCCATCAAATAGACGGAGATTATGGATGATAAGCATTCTTTTTCAGGTAGAAAATTGAGATGGTATTTTAGTTCTTTTTCGCCATTAAATCCCCTAAGTTGAGTATGGAAATCTTTCAGTATTTTTGGTTGAAGAGGGTCATCTTTGGGAAATCTGTTTAACAAGGCTTCTGTCTTACAAAGTCTAATGTTTTTAACAATTTGATTCAAAAACAATAAGTTCACTTCCTTATCAAATATCTAATTTTATTATTCTACATATTGTTCGAATAACGTTTCATCATTTTATAAATTTTTGGAGAACGCAAGTAGAAAATTAGCAACAGAAAAAGGGGATAAAAGCAGCATCTCTTGCTTTTATCCCCTTTTATTAAAAGATAAGAAAGTATAAAATTTCGAACCTAGTTTAGTGTCTAGCTCCGGCGCCTAGCCCCTGTGAAAGATAACCTCTTGCCTCTAAAAGTAAAAAACACTTTTTGAGTCAAGAGAACATTTTTCTTCGGGGCTGAGCAAGGCGCCTGCGCTTTTCTTAATATTTTAGGAATATTTACTTAAATAATGCTCAAAGAAAAAATCAATTTGCTCTTCGATAGGAATCGGATTCCAAACAATGGATGTTTGTTTTTTACAGGATAAAACAGTTGGAAGAAAGGTAGCGCCAAAGATTTGCATCATCATCATCGTAAGAATATTTGAATCGTTCTCGCCTGTAATTTCCTTCAACGTCGCTTTAATTTTATTTAACCCCATTGTTTTCATGAAATTGGTATATTCAACCTGTGATTCAAAGGAAATATTGCCTTTTCCAAGTAATTCCTTCATTAATTCTGGGTATTTTTTTACAGAGTTTGTATATTGAACTAAGAAGGTTTTTAAGCGTTCTTTTGGTGTTTTGGAATGATCATCTAAAATGCAGAAAGCTTCTCGAAAGGAGGCAAGCATTACTTTTATCGCTTCGTTAACTAATTTATCTTTCGATCCGAAATAGTAATTGATTAATGCGAGATTCACGTCTCCAGCTGCAGCTATTTTACGCAATGTTACCTTCTCAAGACCTTCTGCTTTAATTAACTCTATTGTAGCATACAGAATATTTTCCTTTGTGGTTTTATCTTTTTCGGAGCTTGTGTTCATCTTATAACTCCCCTATCAGCTAATTCGCAAAACTATATTTAAATTAAACGATAATACTTTCAGGCATACTGTGTCAAGAATCAAAAAAACTTGACAGGTGGAAGAAAAAAGGATAAATTTTTGATTGAACATTGTTTTAAACGTTGTTTAATTTTTATTTTTGATAAGGAAAAAAATAAACAACATGATAATAAGAAAGACTAAAAGAATAGAGAAAGTTGGGTGAAACATATGTCTAATACAAAAGTGGAGACTGGATCCATCAGTTCAGAAGAATTCTCCATTAAAACTATTATTGCTCCGCTCATGGCTGTCGTTGTTGGAATGATTATGGTCATTCTAGATAGCACGGTTGTCAATGTTGCTGTTCCGGAATTGGTGGACTATTTTAAGACGGATCTTAAAACCATTCAATGGACGGTAACTGGCTATACATTGGCGTTGTCGGCTGTTATCCCGCTTGCTGGCTGGATGACAGATAAATTTGGTGCAAAAAAAATCTTCCTTTTTACGATTACCTTTTTTACCTTAGGTTCTGTATTATGTGCGTTTGCTCAATCTCCAATGCAATTAATTATTTACCGAGTAATTCAAGGACTTGGAGGCGGAATGGTCGCTCCGATCGGGATGGCGATGGTGTTTAAGCTTGCGCCGCCGGAGAAAAGAGGATCGATCATGGGTGTGCTTGGTGTTCCAATGCTTTTAGCTCCAGCGATTGGTCCAGTATTATCTGGATGGTTGGTAGAATATGTAAGTTGGCATTGGATTTTCTTAATTAATTTGCCAATTGGCATTATCGCGTTGATTGTCGGGGTGAAGTTTCTTCCTAAATCAGAAAAGCATGAAGCGCCGCATCTTGATATTATTGGTATGATTATTGCTCCTATTGCTTTTTCTATGCTTGCTTATGGGGTAAGTGAAGGAGGAGAAGACTGGACTTCTACTTCTGCGATTACAGGTTTAATCATTGGTGGAGTGGCCTTAATTATTTTTATTTTTGTTGAGTTGCGACAAAAACAGCCGCTGCTCGAGCTGCGGGTATTTCGTTCATCTGATTTTTCAAGAGGAATCATTCTTGCGTGGCTCGCTCAAGTCGCATTATTTGGATCAATGATATTGGTTCCATTATACTTACAGCAGCTTAGAGGCTACTCGGCGCTCGAAACGGGTATCATCTTGCTGCCGCAAGCGCTCGCTTCCGCTATATTTATGCCAATTAGTGGACGATTATTTGACAAAGTTGGTGCCCGTCCACTTGCATTTACGGGAATGGGCATTATTTCCGCAGGATTGTTTCTATTATCACGAACTACGGTTGATACAAGTCTTGTAATGATTATTGTTTGTTTATTTATGATGGGTGCTGGAATGGGTCTGACGATGATGCCTGTCAATACCCATGTACTGAACGCAGCACCTCGCAAGCTTGTTAGCAGAGTAACACCGTTGACAACTGCCGCACAGCAAGTAGTTGTTTCCTTTGCAGTTGCTGGATTAACTGGATATTTAACGTCACATGTGGATGACCATATGAAAGATGTCGTACATGGAATTACTCCTGCTGAAGCAGCTAGCTCTGGATTTTCGGACACATTCTTTTTAGCAGCATGTCTGGCAGCTGTAGGATTTGTTTTCAGTTTATTTCTTCGTAAACCAAAAACGCAGCCAAAAGAAGAGGTAGATTTAGAAAAAAAGCAAGATCCATCGGTTAGTATGAATGTCCATTAAATGAAAAAGGAGCATGCCTTCACATTAAAGGTATGCTCCTTTTTGCATAAATACCTGCTGCCAATGCATTCCGAATTACTTAGGTTCATAAAATACGATTGCATCCACATTCTTTAACCATTCCTTTGCTTCTGAGCCATCTGTATTTGCTATCCAAATATTTCTGTTTTGATCGGTAATGGATGTGCCTCTAAACCAAATCAGCTTTTTAATAGAAAGAACATATTAGCATATGCGACGAGGAGGCTTGGCGCTCGCCCCGCGGAAAGCGAGCGATAAGCTTCGGAAAACCCCTTGTAACAGAGCTTATTTTCAGGGTAGCCTACTTCAAAAAATATAGCCCATTATCACAGCAGATAGTACCTGCTTGCAAGATAATGGGCTAAATTATTTCCTCTTAACTATATAAATGACTGCCTTTTTCCACAAATTCTTTCGCTTTTTCTTTTAAGCCTTCTTCAATGACTTCTGTTTCTGGCAGATTGTTTTCTTTTGCACGGTTGCGAATGTCTTGAGAGATTCTCATGCTGCAGAATTTAGGTCCACACATGGAACAGAAATGAGCCGTTTTTGCGCCTTCTGCTGGCAGTGTTTCATCATGATAGGCTAACGCTTTTTCCGGATCAAGTGATAGATTAAATTGATCTCTCCAACGGAACTCAAAGCGAGCTTTTGATAAAGCATCGTCTCGTTGTTGTGCTCCCGGATGGCCTTTTGCAAGGTCGGCTGCATGTGCGGCGATTTTATATGTAATAACGCCTTCACGAACGTCATCGCGGTTTGGCAATCCTAAATGTTCTTTTGGTGTTACGTAACATAGCATGGCTGTTCCGAACCAGCCAATCATCGCAGCGCCAATAGCGGATGTAATATGGTCATATCCAGGTGCGATATCGGTTGTTAATGGTCCAAGTGTATAGAATGGAGCTTCTTGGCAAATTTCTTGTTGAAGATCGACGTTTTCTTTAATTTTGTGCATTGGAACGTGTCCAGGGCCTTCAATCATGACTTGTACATCGTGTTTCCAAGCAATTTTTGTTAATTCGCCAAGTGTTTCAAGCTCTGCAAATTGTGCTTCATCATTCGCATCTGCAATCGATCCAGGACGCAGCCCATCTCCAAGTGAGAAGGCGATATCATATTTTTTCATAATTTCACAGATTTCTTCAAAGTGCGTGTATAGGAAACTTTCTTTGTGGTGAGCGAGACACCATTGTGCCATGATAGAACCGCCGCGGGAAACAATTCCTGTTACACGTTTTGCTGTTAACGGAATGTAACGAAGCAATACGCCTGCGTGAATGGTAAAGTAATCGACACCTTGTTCTGCTTGCTCGATTAACGTGTCACGGTATACCTCCCATGTAAGATCTTCTGCAACGCCGTTTACTTTTTCTAACGCTTGATAAATTGGCACAGTACCAACCGGAACAGGACAGTTGCGAATAATCCATTCACGGGTTGTATGAATATCTTTCCCCGTCGATAAATCCATTAAGTTATCTGCACCCCAGCGAATCGCCCATGTCATTTTTTCTACTTCTTCTTCAATGGAAGAAGTAACGGCAGAATTTCCGATGTTTGCATTAATTTTTACATGAAAGTTTTTTCCGATAATCATTGGTTCACTTTCAGGATGGTTAATGTTGCTTGGAATGATCGCACGGCCGCTTGCTACTTCATCACGGACAAATTCGGGACTAACATGCTCTCTTATTGCGATAAATTCCATTTCAGGCGTAATGATTCCTTTGCGTGCGTAATGAAGTTGTGTAACGTTTTTTCCTTCTTTGGCACGTTTTGGTTTTCTGGATAATTGGAAAGTATCTTCTGTTGTATGTAATGTTTTACGCCCATTGTCTTCAGGCTTAATCGCACGACCTTCATAAGTTTCTACATCATTTCTTTCATCAATCCACTTAGAACGAATGGCAGGTAAACCTTCGCGGATATTCACCGTAGCATTTTGGTCTGTATAAATACCACTTGTATCATATACACGTACTGGCGCATTTTCTTCTTCGCCGAAAGTTCCAGTCGTCGGACTCAGTTCGATTTCTCTCATCGGTACTTGAATGTCACTTCTAGATCCTTCTACATATACTTTTTTGCTTCCAGAAAAACTAGACATAATTGAAATATTTTGTTGCTGTACTGTTTCATTTTTCATTTTTACTCTCTCCCTTAACATGTAATGGGACAAGATCAATGAACATGCCAACACAAAAAAAACTAGATTCATATTTTGAACCTAGTCGGAAGTTAACACAAAGAATTCATTCAAGCTGTTGAAAAACGTTTTCACTCAGCCGGATCATTGTTATTATGCATAACAAATGAAAGTACATTCTTTACTTCCCCACGCTGGTACGAGCCAGATCAGGTCCAAAGGGTTAGAAACAAATAAACTGTTTCCTCTCAGCCTAAAATCGGCACCCCTAGTATTGTTCATATAAATGGTAACATATGCACATGGAAATAAAAAGTAATTTCACATAAAACGATTTATTTTATGCAAAATTACTTTGCAGATTTATTTAAAGGGATTCATGCAGCCAGGCGGAATCCTTCTAAAAGATAAGAAAGCATAAAATTTCGAACCTAGTTTAGTGTCTAGCTCCAGCGCCTAGCCCCTGTGAAAGATAACCTCTTGCCTCTAAAAGTAAAAAATACTTTTTGAGTCTAGAGAACATTTTTCTTCGGGGCTGAGCAAGGCGCCTGCGCTTTTCTTAAATTCTTGATCTCCTTTCATTGTGGCGTTAGCTGCTCTTCTTCTTTTTCAATTTGGATATGTAATTCATTTATGCACCAATTGCAAAATAAAGCATAGTCATCAATCACTTGTTGTTTATAGGACATGGAAATAAAAGTGACTTGTGTACAAAACGTTTCGAAGTCATCCCCGATTGCACGGATAATTTCCTTTTCACTATGATAATCTAATAGCTCTTGCTGTACATCGCCATCTGCTCTTGCGTGAATTTTAGCTGTAATTTTCCCCATGATTTCAAGAGTCGAGTCCAATTTTTCAATACTTGTTACGTGCTTTGTCTTCACTTTCTTTTTGTATGGGGAACGTTCTCTCACGTAGAAATATTTCCCATCTATTGTCATATAGCCAAGGTATGGATCCTCTAGATGGTGCATCGCTTTTTGAGTGGTGATTACGCGTTCTCCTTGATGCTCATATTTTTGCCAAAACGGTTCGTGATAAGGCAAGAAATAGCTCGGAATAGGTGATCTCACTTCTTTTACTTCTAATACGAGGTCATCAAACGCTTCTTTTCCACCTTCAACAAGGATGTAGTAGCGTTTTAATCCTATTGAAGCCGTGCCAGATCCATATTTTCGTACGACATCCTTTATCTTGTAATGCTCTCTATTGCGCAGATCTACCGTATCTATTGTTTCGATGTAGCTCTCCCAAGCTTCCTCCAAAGCAAATCTTTCTTCCTGTTCCACCGGTTGAATCTCATCAGAGTATACAAATCTCCGCTGCTTGTGTTCATTAATAACAGTAAGCTCCTCGAGTAGTTGACTGGACTTTCGATTTTCTAGTTTTTTTAAGATTTTTTGGACGGGTCCTTCTGTATTCTTTTTTGAAAAAAATAAGGTGACAGGATCATCCTTTTTCTTATTAAATCGCTTCATTTGCTTATAATAAGATTTAATATAAGTGTGTATTCTTTTTTCCTGCTCTTCTACACTGAGTTCAAGTGCCTCACAAATTAAGGAAATGCTGACTGTCATTCGAAGAAGATCGTATACGTAAGAGCCAATATATCCTTCATCAAAATCATTGACATCAAATATAATGTCCCCTTTTTCATTTTGAAATGCACCGAAGTTCTCGAAGTGTAAATCTCCTTGAATCCAAGTCGATTTATCTGTTGGTGTGTGGTAGGAAAAGGGAATCTTTGTCATATCATAATAAAATAAATAGGCACTTCCTCGATAGAAGCGGAAAGGGCTTTCCATCATTTGCTGATATTTATCAAGCCTCTGCTCCAAGTTTAATCCGATTACCTCATCATCCATTTGCTGCAAAATCGTTTCAAGCACATGCTGGCGCAGCATCGTCCGTGTATCTCTAACTTTAGTGAGCCAATTATTTTCCATCTTGAAAATACCCCCATTTATATTGTTTTTTTCTTGAAAAATAGGAGAAAAATGCGGCTCCTTTATACCATAATATTACTTTAAACCTTATTTTACTATAAAAAGGAAAAAGACACTCTATTTTTATACTGAAGTGTGATAATAGGCAAGGGAGCTTTTCCGTAAAAAAATAGATTGAAACCTTGGTTTCGGCATGCTATTATGTAAAAAGTAATTATTCCGATTTACGTGTTGTTTATATTTTAAGAGATGAATAGATGGTTAAAGATTGATAGATAGTCCAAAATATTATTTTTTAAATCGTAATTATTCCTATTTTTCGATTTACAGTTAAACAAATCTTAATAGAATAAGCTGAAATGACAGATGAAAGGGAAAGTGGAAATGATGAAAAAGAAATGGGAAAATCTAGTGGTATTAATGGTTTGTGCCATTATATTATTAACAGGTTGTAATAGTGGGACAGAAGATCGTTCTAAGAATGCTAGAGGAAATAGATCAACTAATGAATTAGTATTTGCAAGTACAAAAGATATTAGAGATATTAATCCACATCTTTACGGTGGAGAGATGGCTGCTCAAAATATTGTATTTGAATCGCTTGTAAAAAACACGAGTAAAGGAATTCAACCAGCTTTAGCAGAAAGTTGGGATATTTCAAAAGATGGATTAGTGTATACGTTCCATTTAAGAAAAGGCGTAACTTTTACTGACGGAGCGCCATTTAATGCAGATGCGGTTAAATTAAATGTCGATGCGGTTGTTAGTAATATAGAAAAGAATGCTTGGCTTAATTTAGTTTCACAAATTAAAGACACAAAAGCAATCGATGAACATACGTTTCAATTAACGTTAAAAAGTCCTTATTATCCAACACTTGAAGAACTCGGATTAACACGTCCATTCCGATTTATTTCACCTAATGATTTTAAAAATGGGACGACTGCCGGCGGCGTACAAGGTTATAATGGAACAGGACCATATAAGTTAACAGAACATAAAAAAAATCAGTATGCTGTATTTACTGTTAATGACAAGTACTGGGGAGATAAACCAAAGATTAACACGATTAAATGGAAAGTGATGCCTAATCACCAAACCATTCTCCTTGCGTTGGAAAAAGGGGAGATTGATTTATTGTTTGGTGCAGATGGCGATATGATCGATATAGATTCGTTTAATGTATTAATGGAACAAGGCAAATATGGCACTTTAATCAGCCATCCAACGGGTTCTCGTGCGATTATATTAAATGCACATCAACCAATTACGAGCGATAAAAAAGTTCGCGAAGCATTTCAGTATGCGATAAATAAAGAAGCAATTGCAGAAGGTATTTTAAATGGTTCTGAAAAAGTAGCAGATACCCTGCTGGCACCTTCTGTTCCGTATGCGAATGTTGACTTGCAGCCGAAAAAATATGATGCAGCTAAAGCTGCTGCCTTGTTAGAAGAAGCTGGCTGGAAAATGAGTAAAGATGGCTATCGTTACAAAGATGGGAAAAAACTTGAAGTAACAATTTATTATAACTCTGATAATGCACAAGAACGTACGATTAGTGAATCAATGCAAAATGATCTAAAGCAAGCAGGCGTTAGTTTGAAGATTGTAGGCGAAGAGAAACAAGCTTATTTTGATCGCCAAAAAACGGGTGCATTTGATTTGATGTATTCCTTATCATGGGGGCTGCCTTATGATCCGCAAACATATGTATCTTCATGGCGTGTACCATCTCATGCTGACTACCAAGCTCAAAAAGGTTTAGAGAAAAAAGAATGGTTAGATCAAACGATTACGGATTTATTGGCTGAACAAGATGAACAAAAACGGAAAGACATGTATAAAGATGTTTTAACTTATGTACATGAAGAAAATGTGTATATTCCATTAACGTATGCAGTGACAAAAGCTGTCAGCATTAAGCAGTTAAAAGGCGTTGATTTTAACGTATCGCAGTACGAGATTCCGTTTGAGAAGATGTATTTTGCAGAGTGATGTTTAAATAAGTAATATTCAGAGCGGAGAAGGTCGAGGCTCGGAAATCACGGAGTCCGTAGGTGATGCTGCATGAGGTCTGGGGTGACAAGGTTCGACCGCTATCATTGAACATCTTCTTATTATGGCCAATGAAAAAACACATGGGGGAGAATTAGTTTGACAAGGTATATTGTAAAAAGGCTGATAGCGGTTTTGCCAATAATGTTGGGCATATCCTTCTTCGCCTTTGTGCTGATCAATTTAAGAACGAGTGATCCTGCTGAAATCGCTCTTCGCGTGAATCAAGTAACACCGACGGAGGAAATGGTAGAGGCGATGCGGGAAGAATTGGGACTGGATAAGCCTTTCTTCATACGATATGTTACGTGGTTAGGCAACAGTTTAAAAGGCGACTTTGGGACAAGTTATATTAGCCATCAACCAGTTGCCGATGAAATGGCACTCGCTTTGCCAGCTACTCTCTCTCTAGCAGTTACGGCGCTTATCATCATACTTATTTTAAGTATCGTGATAGGCGTTTTGTGTGCTATTTATGAAGGGAGTATCGGGGACAAAATCCTGCGAGGCGTCCTATTTTTAGGAACTGCAGTGCCAAGCTTTTGGATGGGAATATTACTCATTTGGTTTTTTTCTGTAAAAATGAACTGGTTTGATACAAGTGGAATGGAACGGGCAAGCTCTGTTATTCTGCCAGCGATTACTTTAGCACTGACATACATGTCAACGTATGTTCGTTTAATTCGAAGCAATATGATTAAAAATAAAAAGGAAAACTATGTTTTATATGCACGAGTGAGAGGTTTAAAGGAGAGCACGATTATGAGGCAAGTATTTAAAAATTCTTTACAGACTTCAATGACTGCTTTAGGGATGTCGATTCCAAAATTAATTGCAGGAACAGTTATTGTCGAAAATATATTTGCATGGCCAGGTGTTGGAAGATTATGTGTAACAGCGATTTTTAATTCCGATTTTCCCATCATTCAAGCATATATTTTAATCATGGCAATTATGTTTGTGGCCTGTAATTTCATCGTGGATATCCTTAATATGATGCTGGATCCTCGCTTGAGAAAGGAACAATAAGATGAATTTTTGGACGCGCTTAAAATCGGATAATATGGCTATCGCCTGTATCATGTTTCTTTTTATCGTCATCATGGCAGGGGTCATGGCGCCGATTATTGCCCCGCATGATCCGTTAGAAATGAACGTCATTAATAAGTATGCAGGACCTACTCTTTCCTATCCTCTTGGGACGGATCATCTCGGTCGCTGCGTATTATCAAAACTATTATTTGGGATTCGGACAACGATTATTTATGCATTAATTGCGACATGCATCACGGTGGCGATTGGAACGGTGATGGGAATGATTGCTGGGTTTTTCCGCGGCAAAGTAGATGAAGTGATCATGAGATTTTGTGATATCATGCTTTCTTTTCCAACAGAAGTCATGATCCTTGCGATTGTAGGTGTATTAGGACCTAGTTTATCGAATGTCGTGATTGCTAATATCATTGCGAAGTGGGCGTGGTATACACGGATGATTCGATCGGTTGTCATTCAATATACGGATAAAAACTATATTCGCTTTGCTAAAGTGTCCGGTTGTTCAACAGGCCACATTATGAGAAAGCATTTATTGCCTGGCGTAACAGGGGAAGTATCTGTTCTTGCCACACTTGATATTGGTTCGGTGATTTTAAATATTTCCGCGCTGTCTTTTTTAGGGTTAGGCGTACAAGCTCCAACACCTGAGTGGGGAATGATGTTAAATGAAGCGAAGAATGTGATGGTCACACATCCTACACAAATGATCGCACCAGGGTTTGCTATTCTCATTATCGTTGCGGTATTTAATTTCTTAGGCGATAGTTTACAGGCGGCGTTAAATCCTAAGCAATTTCATAAGAAAGGGGGAAAATGGAATGTCTTTATTAGACGTAAAAAATTTATTCGTCCATGATATACGTACAGGAGAAGAAATTGTAAAAAACCTTCATTTTTCCCTGGAACGAAATACATGCTTAGGAATTGTCGGCGAAAGCGGCAGCGGTAAATCAATGACAGCGAAAGCCATTCTTGGTTTAACATCGCCATGGCTTGAGACGAGTGGAGTAATTAATTTTGCAGGGGAAAATCTGCTGAACGCGACAAGGGAACAGCTTCGTATGATAAGAGGGCAGAAAATCTGTATGATTTTACAAGATGCGCATGCGTCGTTTAACCCCCTTTACACGATTGGTAAACAAATGAGCGAAACGTTTCGAGAACATTTTGGTGTGCGTAAGAAGGATGCAATCGAGATGGCTGTCGATGCGCTAGAAAAAATGAATATTCATCATCCAGCACAAGTAATCAAAAAATATCCGCATCAATTATCAGGTGGCATGCTGCAGCGGTGTATGATTGCAATTGCGATGACAATGAAACCGGACATTATTATTGCCGATGAACCGACGACGGCACTTGATGCCATTAATCAACAGGAAGTAGTCGAGGAGTTTAAACGTATACGTGAGTTGACTGGTACCTCGATGATTTTTATCTCGCATGACTTAGGAGTGATCCAATATTTGGCTCAAGACGTGCTCGTCATGCAAAATGGGGCATGTGTAGAGTATGGGAAAAGTGAGGAACTATTTGCCGACCCTAAACATGATTTCACCAAATATTTGATAGAGAGACGATTAAGCTTATCAGAGCCGTTCCAACAATCGATAAGACACGGAGGCATTCACCATGTTCGTGCAAATTAAGGATATTTATATGAGTTATTCGACTGGGGAAGGATATTTTACAAGAAAAAGATTAGATGTCCTTAAAGGAATTGACTTTTCCATTCAAAAAGGTGAATGTGTCGGTTTATTAGGGGAAAGCGGCAGCGGCAAAAGCACGCTTAGTCGGATTTTGCTTGGATTAGAAAAAGCAAAAAAGGGCTCTGTCATGATAGAAGGGGAGCCAATTTCGAAATGGCTAAAGAAAAACCGCGGGAAAATGAGTGTTGTTTTTCAAGACTATACGTCTTCTGTCAATCCGGGTTTTATGATAAAAGATATCATTGCGGAGCCGCTGATTGCCATTGGGGACAACCAAAACCTGCCGGAGCGAATAACCGCTCTTCTCGAAAAAGTAGGACTTCCTATCTCTTTATTGGAAAAATATCCACATGAACTTAGCGGCGGACAACTACAGCGAGTTTGTATTGCCCGAGCCATTTCCACTCATCCTGCATTTATTGTATTCGACGAGGCGCTTAGTTCGTTGGATGTGTCGGTGCAATCACAAATACTTGACTTGCTGCATGAACTGAAAAAGGAAATGAATATGACCTATCTGTTTATCGCACATGACATAGAAGCAGTCGTCAATTTATGCGATAGAATCCTTTTTCTTTATAAAGGACAAATGGTAGAGGATGCAGCACATGATCAACTGATGAATATAAAAAATGAATATGCTAGGCGGCTAATAGGTTCTGTGTTTCCATTAAATGTGTAGGATGTTTAGTAAAACTCTAACGATACTTAAAAAAGGTATCGTATTTTTTTGCTCTAAATTCTTAGATTCCCTCCTTCTTATAAAAAACTTAGAAATTATAGGTGTTTGTACAAGCGTGTTGATGGAACAGTTAATATACTTTAATGAAACTAATTTCTGGGAGGTTAAAAACATTGAAAAAAGCATTAATTACTGGGATTACAGGACAAGATGGATCTTATCTTGCTGAGTTACTGTTACAAAAAGGCTATGAGGTTCATGGGATCGTACGAAGAAGCAGTACGTTTAATACGGACAGAATTGATCATCTTTTAGATAATCAAAAATTATTTTTACACTACGGAGATTTGAGTGATGGTGGCAACCTTCGAAGCCTAATCAACAAAATTCAACCAGATGAAATTTATAACTTAGGTGCACAAAGCCATGTGCAAGTATCTTTTGATGTTCCTGAATTCACGGCAGATGTAGATGCTTTAGGTGCTTTGCATATTTTAGAAGCTATTCGTGAAGTGAATCCAAAGATTAAATTTTATCAAGCGTCCTCTAGTGAGCTATATGGAAAAGTGCAAGAAATCCCTCAAAAGGAAACAACCCCTTTTTATCCAAGAAGTCCTTATGCTGTAGCAAAGCTTTATGCTTATTGGATTACTGTGAACTACAGAGAAGCATATGATTTATATGCATGCAATGGGATTTTGTTCAATCATGAATCACCAAGAAGAGGAAAAAACTTCGTAACAAGAAAAATCACGACAGGTCTTGCCAATATTGTGAATGGCAAACAAGAAAAGCTTGTATTAGGAAACCTACATGCTAAAAGGGACTGGGGTTTTGCTGGTGACTATGTAGAGGCAATGTGGTTGATGCTGCAGCAAGAAAAAGCCGAAGATTATGTAATTGCAACAGGTGAAACCCATACAGTGAAGGAGTTTTGCGATATTGCTTTCCAAAAAGCAGGCATCACGCTTACTTGGACAGGTGAAGGATTAGATGAGAAAGGCATTGATGCAAAAACTGGGAAAGAATTGATTGTAGTGAGCGAGAAGTATTTTAGACCAAGTGAGGTAGATCTACTTTTAGGTGATCCCACTAATGCAGTAACGAAATTGGGATGGGTGCAAAAAGTCAGCTTCGAACAACTAGTTGAAATGATGGTAGAGAGTGACCTAAAACAGTAAACACCGCAATGAAAGGGGGATTATTATCAGTGGAAAAGGATAGCAAAATATATGTTGCTGGACATAAGGGTCTCGTTGGCTCAGCAATCGTGAGAAACCTGAAAGAGAAAGGGTATAAACATATCATTGGGAAAACCCGTCAAGAACTTGATTTAACGAAGCAAGCAGAAGTGGAGCAATTTTTTAAAGACGAAAAGGTTGATTATGTATTTTTAGCAGCTGCAAAGGTTGGTGGAATCGGTTCAAACAATGCATATCCAGCCGATTACATTATGGATAACTTATTAATGGAATGTAATGTGATAAGAAGTGCGTTTCATAATAAAGTCAAAAAACTTATGTTCTTAGGAAGCTCTTGTATTTATCCTAAATTTTGTCCGCAGCCAATTAAAGAAGAGTATCTGCTAACAGGAACCTTAGAATCCACAAATGAAGCGTACGCATTAGCAAAGATTGCTGGATTAAAGATGTGCCAGTTTTTTAATACTCAATATGGCACTAATTTTGTCAGTGTAATGCCTACAAACCTTTATGGACCTCATGATCGATTTGATCCTAATCACTCCCATGTTATACCTGCCATGATTACAAAAATGGATGCTGCGAAGAAGTTAAATAAACCCGTTGTGGAATTATGGGGTACAGGCACGCCGCTAAGAGAATTTTTATATGTAGAGGATATGGCAGAAGCATGTGTCTATTTAATGGAAAACTATGAAGGAAACGAGCATATTAATATCGGTACAGGCACGGATATTAGCATTAAAGATTTAGCAGAATTAATCAAAAAAGTAATTGGCTACGAAGGTAAAATCGTTTTTGATCCAACGAAACCGGATGGTACACCAAGGAAACTATTAGATGTATCTAAATTAACCAATGCTGGTTGGAAACCGAAAGTAGATTTAGAAGAAGGGTTAAGATTAACCTATGAATTTTATAAAAACGAGGAACAAATCTAAAAAAGAAAGAGGGGGGAGTGGGACAGATACAAAAGAGGGAGTTTAATCAAATGGAAAAATATGCGGTTATTATGGCAGGAGGAACAGGTACAAGATTATGGCCACTGTCTAAGGAAAATAAACCGAAGCAGTTTATTAATGTCGATGGCACCGAACCATTGCTTGTTCAAACAGTCGAACGAATATGTACCCTTATTCCTTCTAAAAATTGTTTTGTCATTACGAATGAACGTTATGTACAGTTGACACGTGAAACATTAAAGAATCATATACCAGAAGAGAACATTATTTACGAACCGTTAAAAAAGAATACGGCAGCATGTATTTCGTATGCTACTTTGTATTTAGAGAAACTGCTAGGAAATGGAATTGTATGCTTTATTCCGGCTGACAGCTATGTGAAAGACAAGGATGAGTATCTTCAATCTATTAAAAATGCATATGATGCTGCAGAAAACAATCATCAAATAGTCATTATCGGGGTAACACCTTCTTATCCTGCAACAGGATTTGGATACATTCAAGTAAATCCCGAGGAATATAAGAATGAAAAAGGTGTCTCGCAAGTTGTTCAATTTAAGGAAAAGCCGAATGTAGAGACGGCGCAGGAATATGTACAATCAGGGAGTTATTTATGGAATAGCGGGATGGTTGTTGGTGAATTGAATGCCTTAAGGAAAGGGATAGAAAAATTTTTACCGACACATTTTCAAAGTCTTGCTGCAGCAGTTGCGCATAGAGAAAAGGATGATTTTCAATTTCTTTTAGCAAAAGCATTTACTCAATTAGAAGATATTTCATTTGACTACGGTGTTCTCGAAAAAACGAAAGATTTGCTTGCAGTAAAAGGTTCTTTTGGCTGGTATGATATTGGAAGCTTGGACAGCATTTCCATTGCAATTGAGGGAGATGAAAATAATAACGCTGTATATGGTAAACACGTCGGCATCGATACGACAAACTCTATTATATATAGTTTGGATAACCTAATAACAACAATTGGACTTAAGGATATAATTGTTGTGGATGTTGGTGATTCTATCATTGTTTGTCCAAAAGACAGAGCACAAGATGTAAAAAAACTAGTCGATCTATTGAAAACAAATGGTTTTGAAAGCAATATATAAATAGATATTTACTGTTTAAGTGGAGAGGTATGTTCCATATTCCTAATTCAACCATCTACTATATTCTCCTCACGTGTAATCTCTCCATCAATCCCAGAAGTGACAAAAGAAAACAAAATAGATACAGAAAAAACGGTTGAAATCTCTTAGTGGGTTATTTTGCTTTTTCTATTCATCCCATATGTTTAAGCCGCGATTGATGGAGATGAAATAACATTTGTTATAATAACAATGAAGAAAAATGGCCCCTTGCATAAGTGCAGTAGAGCCATTTTTCGAGAGTATAAGTAATAGTAATGAGACAAAGTATTTTCATGTTGATTGAAAACGTTTGTCGACACCCTGCTGTCTAGTGTTCCCAGCACTAGACAGCATCAAGATATTTCCACTTTTACATAAGTTCCATCTTTTAAAGAAACATCTACAAGTGGATCCGTCCAGTTATCTTTCTTTATTTCTTTTACTAAAGTTTTTAGCATCTCTTTTATTAATGGTGCATGTGTATAAATTTGATTTACGGTTTTATCTTTTGCCTGATTATTAATAAACTTCCAAACAAAATGAGAAAAAGCAATATTAATAAGTGTTTCAAGCATAAAAGCAGGAATAGGAATGATATAATTTTTCTTTTTTTCTGTTCGTAAATAAACTTTTACCATGATTCATTCCTCCGTTATTCTACAAAAACTTGAACTGTATCACCATTTGCTAGTTTCACATCGACTATTTGCCCGACTAATTCATTATCAATCGCACTAATAAGTAAATCGATATCAATATTTTCAACATACATTTGCGCCTGAGGAATTTTAGAAGCAATGCTGTGGCCAGTCTGTAATAAAGCTTTGATTAAACGTAATGGCACATTTACATTCACATTATCATTTGTTTCTGAGTTAACCCGAACACGTAAATAACGGCTCAAATAATCCTTGTATTCTGTTTTAGGTGTTTCTTCAAATGAGTCGATAAGCGCAGCGGCCTGTTCGGAAGTGATTTTCCCGCTTTCCACCATTGATAAAATCCGTTTCATATCATTATTCATGTTTTCTTCCTCCTTTATAGTACGTATTCAAAAAGCCTTTTATATTTCTTTTAATAAAGCAATTGCTTCCTCCGCAGTTAGTTCATTTTGTTCCAGCTTTTCCAAAATGGCTGCTTTCTGTTCTGCTTTTTGATGGGTAGCTTCTTTTATGTCTAGTTCTTGGTTGCCTGTCATTTTTGCGATAATATCATTTAATTTTCCACGAACCGTTGGATACGAAATGCCTAACTTCTTTTCTACTTCTTTAATATTTCCACGGCAAACAATAAATGTCTCGATAAAATGCATTTGCTCTTCTGAAAAAGAAAACCATTTTGATAAAGAAAAGTTGTTCTCAATGACAGTATGACAGTGAGAGCACTCTAACCTTGTTACCTGAAGCTCATGATGACAAACAGGACAATCGTTTAATATAGGATACGACATTTTCAGTTCTTCACCTCCTTTTTTAATAAATATATACCTGTATATTAATAAAATCAATTTCGAAGTTAATATATTTAATTTTTTTAATTGGAATATCAAATAATTAAATCACTTTTTTGTTTTGAACCCATTTTTAGTCGTTGTTTATAAGGGAATGAAACTTTCCTGCTTGTTTAGTGTATAAGAAAATATAAATTATAGTAGGTATGTTTCTTTTTCATATTTTTAAAGGAATAACAACATGGAGCAGTAACAACGCACAGCCACGTCTAACAACAAAAGCAAAAGTAGTAACAAAAAGAACAGAAGTACGAGGCGGAGGTGAGACTAGAGCATACAGCAGTTATTATGTAACATTTGAATTTGATAGTGGTAATCGAAGTGAATTTAATGTGAAAGCAGAAGAATATGGCCGGCTTGTAGAAGGAGATTTTGGAGAATTAGAGTTTCAAGGAACACGGTATCATGGGTTTAAAAGGCAGCATGGGTGAGGATATAGTTTCAAACGATGGTGAAAGAAAAGTATCTTTAATTATAGAAGAAACTGATTTGTTTTTGAAATGATGCAGGGTGATTTCGATATTTAGAAGCCTAGATTGCTGTTTCGTTAATTTAATAGTTATATAATGTAGCTTTTTAGAAGGGATGAAAGTTTTTTCGTTATTTTATTATTTTCTTTCAAAAAAGTATTGACCAATATATTTATCCTTGTTATTATATAAAAGTTGCTTCTGACAGCAACGAAAAACATAACTTGCTTATCATCAACAATGATTTAAAAGGTTGAAAAAAACTTTAG